>JAJXTW010000167.1 GCA_021783455.1 Nitrospirota bacterium
TCCGCTACGCTTTGACGGAAGACAATATTCTGGTGTGCGGGTCGGAAGCAGGCATGATCGATTTCCCGGGAAAGTCGTTTCTTGAAAAAGGAAGGCTCGGACCGGGAGACACGCTGTCGATCGACCTTTTGGCAGGCAAGGTCAGGAAAACAGCCGAGGTCCTCCGGGAAATTGCGGGGAAGAATCCTTACGAAGCATGGCTCAAGAACCATTGCGCCGGCCGCACGTTCGACGGCATTGTCCCTCTGGAGGCAGCCCCGGACCTTCTGAGGAAGCAGATCGCTTTTGGATATACCACGGAAGAGCTGCAGATGCTCGTAAAGACCATGGCCGAGACAGGGCGGGAACTGACCTTTTCCATGGGCGACGACACACCGGTCCCGCCCCTGGCGGAAAGGCCCCAGCTCGTTTTCAAGTATTTCAAGCAGCGGTTTTCCCAGGTCACCAATCCCGCCATCGATCCGATCAGGGAACGAATGGTCATGTCGCTCGCGATGAACCTGGGGCCCCGGAAAAGTTTCCTGAGCGAAACGCCGGAACACGCCAGGCGGTACCAGATAGCATCGCCCCTGTTGTGTCCCGATAATCTTGAAGAGATTGAACGCTGCGGGATGTTCAATATTTCGAAGCTGGCTACTACCTATGCCCAGGGAGATTATGATCTTTCCAGTAGTCTTGCAGCTTTGGCAAGCAAGGTCGTGGAAGCGGTCTCCCTTGGCGCGGAGATCATCATTCTGTCGGACAGGGATGTGGCAAAAAACTGGGCAGCAATCCCGTCTCTCCTCGCACTTTCCGCAGCCTTCCAGGCGCTCCTGAAAGCGGACCTTGCCCATGCCGCAAGCATCATTGTCGAAACAGGTGAAGCGAGAGACGTGCATCACATCGCGTGCCTCATAGGGTTCGGCGCTTCAGCGATCTGTCCCTACCTCGCTTTCGAGACGATAAGCGACCTCTGCTCCCGGGGTGAAGTCAGCGTGCCTTATGCAGCGGCAGCAGGCAATTTCAAAAAAGCGCTGGAAGACGGTTTCCTGAAGGTCATTTCACGGCATGGGATATCGACCATTAATTCTTACAACGGCGCGCGGCTCTTTGACGTCCTTTTTCTCACGCAGGACGTCAGCCGGAAATATTTCGGCATGGAACAGTCAGGCGCTGAGGCGGACGGCATTCAGGAAATCGAAGCGTCTCTTCTCTTCCGGCATGCTGCGGCTTACGGCCATCCTGAACCGTCCCTGGAGCCGGGAGGGTTCCTGCGCTATAAAAAAGAAGGCGAGTGGCATGCCTGGGGAGCGCCTGCAGTCCAGACGTTGATCAAGTTCATCAGGACCAGGGACCGCGCTGATTTCAAGGCCTTCTCCCATCTCGTGAATGCACGGCCTGCGGCCGTTCGGCATCTGCTGGGCTACAAAACGGGAACTGTTCTCCCCCTTGACGACGTGGAGCCTGAAGAATCCATCCTCGCGCGGTTCGTCTCAGGCGCCATGTCCGTTGGAGCCCTGTCGCCGGAAGCCCACGAGACCATCGCGGAGGCCTGCAATCGTCTCGGCATGCGCAGCAACAGCGGCGAAGGCGGAGAAGACCCGGAACGATTCGGGACAATAAAAAACAGCGCCGTCAAGCAGGTGGCCTCGGGACGCTTCGGCGTGACGCCGGGGTACCTGGCGTCGGCGAAAGAGATCGAGATCAAAATGGCGCAGGGCGCGAAACCCGGGGAGGGAGGCCACCTCCCTGCAGCCAAGGTGGACGATTACATTGCAGGCCTCCGGTACTGCAAGCCCGGCACGCTCCTCATTTCTCCGCCTCCTCATCATGACATCTATTCCATCGAGGACCTGAATCAGCTGATTCACGACCTCAAACAAGCGAACCCGGAAGCAAAGATCTGCGTCAAACTTGTTGCCGAGGAGGGAGTGGGCACCGTTGCCGCAGGCGTGGCAAAAGCCTATGCGGACATCGTGCAGATCAGCGGCAACGAGGGCGGCACGGGTGCATCGCCCGTCACGTCGATCAAGAACGTCGGCAGCTACTGGGAGGCGGGGCTTGTGGAAACGCAGCAAGTCCTGATCGACAACAACCTCCGGGAACGGATCCGGGTGCGCGTTGACGGCGGACTGAAGACCGGGAAGGACGTCATCATCGCCGCTCTCCTGGGAGCCGAGGAATACGGCTTCGGCACCGAGACCATGATCGCCGCGGGATGCGTCATGGCTCGGCAATGTCATCTGAATACCTGCCCCACCGGTGTCGCGACGCAGGACCCGCGGCTTCGCGCCCGGTTCAGGGGGACCGTGGAAGGCGTGATGGCGCTCTTTAGCGCCATTGCCGGAGAGGTGCGGGAGATCCTTTCGCAGATGGGGCGCCGCAGCCTCGATGAGATCATCGGGAGGTCCGACCTGCTCACGGTCGTTGATCACAAAGATTTCCCGGCTTCACAGCGGTTCAATCTGGAGTCCTTTCTTGCTGCGCCCCGGGAAGGCATGCCTCGTCAGAGCGCCGTTCCCCGGAATGACAATCCCGCAACAACGATGAACGACAGGATCACAGCCGAGCTCCTGCCTTTTATCGAAACGCGCACGCCGATAAAAAAAGAATATGCCATCCGGAACGTCGACCGAAGCGTCCCGGTACGGCTCAATTACCACATAGCAAAAATCCACGGCGAGAAGGGACTCCCTCCTGATACCCTTACCCTCCTGTTCAAAGGAACAGCAGGTCAGAGCTTCGGCGCCTTTAATCACAAAGGCCTTACGCTTATTCTGATCGGCGAGGCAAATGATTATGCAGGGAAGGGGATGCACGGAGGCAGGATCGTCATACGTCCGGACAACGTTCGTGACTCCCGCAACCAGGTGATCATGGGGAACACGGTCTTGTACGGCGCAACGGGCGGGGAATTCTTTGCGTCCGGAAGGGCCGGTGAGCGTTTCGGCATCCGGAACAGCGGCGCCGTTGCGGTGATCGAGGGCGCGGGGCAGCATTTCTGCGAATACATGACGAGGGGGGAAGTGGCGGTTCTCGGACCGACGGGGCACAATGTGGGGGCGGGCATGACCGGCGGAGTGCTCTACGTACTCGACGACGACCGCCTGCTCGCCATTCGCCTGAATACCTCCTACGTCAGGGCAGCGGACTTGGAGGAACAGGACAAGGTGCGCTTGAAGTCATTGATCGAAGCCCATTTCGAGCATACGGAAAGTCCCCTGGCAAAAGAGCTTCTGAGGGATTTTGACAGCAAGGTCAATTCTTTTAAGAAGGTAATTCCGAAGTGACGCGCTCCGGAACCGAGCAACTTTCATGACAAAGGTGACAGGGACAAACAACGATATCTGCAGGCTGGACTATCTCGTCGGGACGCTTGCCACGGCCTACCGGGGGGCCATTACGTCACTCGTGATAAAAGATTTCTGCATGAGCGGCAGCGGAGTCGTTACGACGCTCAAGGGGACGGTCCTGTCCATGCCGGCAGGCGCTTATGAGGCATCGCTGATCCGGACCGGGGCCGAACTCTCCCGTGCCGATCTCGTGAACGGGTATTTCGAGCTTGCTGCGGACAGCGGGCGCATTGCGGAAGCCCGGGACCTCCAGATCGATATCATACAGTCGGGCAGGCATATCGGGACTTTTTTGCTGAAGAAGGAAAATGCCGGAGGCCTGTACAGTTCCGCTGTTGAGCTTTCGGCGGACCTTGCGGGTCTGGATCTTACAAGACTGACCCTTCCTGTCCGGGGAAAGGCCGGCCTTCTGCAGCAGGCGGAAGAAATCGTTTCTCAGATCCATTCCACCAAAAAGGACTGGGCCGCTTTTTCAAACAAACTGAACGGATTTGCGAGAGATTTTTATTGGGGCGAGCCGGAGGCCTTTTCCCGGGCCTATGGGATACTTGTCCATTTTGCGCTCCTGGCTGCCGAGCGTGTTGTTCCCGTCGAGAGGGCCAAGGCAGTTTCCAACTATTTCGATCTTTTGGAAGTGCCGCTCGAAAACGACAACGATCTTTTGCGTCTCCGGGCTCTCGTGGGGGCGTGGCTGGCCGGGCTTTCCCGATCGTCGCTCGACCTTTCCGTGCAGGCCCGACGGGCTGTCAGCGCAATCCGCACAATCCGCACCTCGTTCCCCGACATGGATACGAGTGGAGCGCTGCTGTTGCTGGTAAGAACGCTCAGAGCAAAAAGCGCTGCTCTGAGCGTTCTCCCTGATCGGCTCATTGCCGCCCTTGAGAGCGTCATCACTCCGGGAGAGAAAGAAGCGCTTTCCCGGTTCGGTGAGCAGGGACAACGCAAGCTGGAACAGGATTTGACCGGGGCAGAGCAGTGTCTGAAATCCGGAGAAGCAGGCAAGGCTCTCGATATTGCAGCGGGGATGGATCTGGACATCCTTGATGACCGGAAATCCGTCTCAGTCCTGTTTGATGTCATTGAGAAGAACCTGACAAGGAAATCAGCTGATCTGTCCGCCGAAGTCGTTGCCGGTTTCCTGCCTTCCGCCGGACGAATGACCGGCCCTGCCTTGACGCTTGTCAGCCTGGAAATCCCCCGGATCATTGATGTGCTCGTTGCTCTCAAAGCGCCCGATGCCTGCGGCATTCTGCTGAAGCACGTGCAGGACCTTCTTGCTCCGGCCAGAGACCGGATCATGCTCGACCCCCGCGTTGCCCGGTCAATTTACGCTTCGGGCGAAAAGCGGCTCAAGGAGCAATACGAGGAAGAGGTAAAGAAGATCCTGATCCCCGCAGCGCGGGTAAGGGGAATATCGCCGGATACGTGGGCGGAGATCGTGCCTCCCCTGCACTTTGAGCGTTTGAGCGCGTTCCTGGACCTGCTCATGACGGGCGATGAGCAGCTGGAATCGGTCCTCATTCATGTCGCGGCGAACCTGGCATTGAGCGGCGTGCTGATCCCCGACGACCGTCTGTTCCAGCGCCGGATATCGGCCTATCTGAACTCAAAAGCCATGAAAGGTCGGTTTCTGCTGAATTACCTGTTGCTCGGACGGTTTCCCGTCTATTTCAACGAAGTGGGAGCTACGAACAGGATCAGGGATTATTCAACGGAGATCGACTCCTGGGCGGACGACCCGGTGGTCTATTTTGTCAGAAAACAGGTCCACGTCAATGCGAGCAGCCACAACGTGCGTTTGCTGGAACAGGTCATACGCTCGTGGGCGGGCAATGATCCTTCGGTCCTGAAACAGGTCGTTGCACCGGACATCTATGCTCAGGCGAACCTTGGCCTGCTGCGGCGTTATTCCTCCGTCGCGACGCGCTTCTTCCTGTCAACGGGCGTGCAGGATGCCGGAGGCCTGCATCTGGAAAGACTCCTGGCAACCCCCGATGAAACCATCGACGCAGGGCTTGCGGAAGAGGAAGGCGACAACGAGGCCCGGGCGAAAGTGCGGATGATGTGCAAACTGTACAAGGAGATCGTGAGGAAATACTCGTTGATCGACAAGGACGGCGAGGTCGGCGACGTTTACACCCGCCTCCCTGCCGCAATCAATCGACTTCGCGAACTTAAGCATATTGTGCTGTCTTCGGAAAAGACAGAACCGCAGGAATCCCTGTATTTTAAGCGGCACATCGCATTCGGCATTCCGTCGGTTCTGGGGACCTACCATGAGTCGAAATTCGACGCTTTGAAAGAGATGCTGCGCATTGGCGAGGAAATCCCCGTCCTGCTCCAGACGATCCTGTCCGGGGTGGAGAAAAAAGGGCAGGCAGCCGGATATGCCGACTCGCCAACCTGGGCTTCTCTTTCCTGGGCATGGGAAATCCTTAAACTCTACGGCATGCAGAACGTTCAGGTTGACGAGTACGTGGAAGTGCTCCGGCTCAACGGACTTCATGAAACGCAGCGCATTGACGTGCTGAAACTCTGTCAAAAAGAACTGGCGTGGATGGTAGCTTCGCTCAGCAGGACCTTCCACGGTTCGCTCGTTGTGATCGTCGAAAAATTCCCCCATGACGATCTTCCGGAGCAGCTCATGAACCTGGACAGGGCTTCCCCCGATTTCAACGACAAGGCAACGGACGTGGTCATGCGCGATATTCTGAACAGCATTCCGGGGCTTGTCGAGTTCGACCGGCTTCTGGAAGCGTTCGTGCACGCTCTCCGCGCCGCAGAGCCGCCTGGCGCGAAGAAGGGACGTGACCATGCCGGGCTGCCCGGGGAGCGGGATGTTTACGATATCCAAACGATGACGCTTCAGGAAGCGAGGACGCTCGGACCGGAATTGGGAAACAAGGCGAAAAATCTCGTTTATCTTAAAGACAAGGGACTTACTGTCCCGAAGGGTGTGGTGCTCCCGGCGCGTTTCACCGCGGATTTCGACCTCCCGGGGAATCAGGATGACTTCAATGCAGTTCTTCAAAAGGCCGTGAAGATTCTGGAGACGAAAACCAACGCGACGTTCGGCACGGGCCAACGGCCCTTGTTTCTTTCCGTGCGAAGCGGCTCATACCTGTCCATGCCCGGTATCCTGTCTTCCATCCTGTACTGCGGTATGAACGATCAGACCGTCGAAGCCTTCATTCATGAGACCAACGATCCCGGACTCTGCTGGGACTCGTACCGGAGGTTCATCGAGCATTACGCAACGGCAGTATGGGGGCTGAAAATGGAATTCTTTGAACGGATTGCTGCGGATTATCGGAGCGTACGTTCACAAGATCCGGA
>JAJXTW010000168.1 GCA_021783455.1 Nitrospirota bacterium
ACTGCCTCGGGGATCTACACGGACAATAGCCATACGGATATTACGACATCGGTAACCTGGAACTCATCAGACCCGAATGTCGCAACGATTGGTGCTGCCGGTTTGGCAACCGCTCTAACCGCTTCAATCTCAACAGCCACTACATCGACTACAATGATTACGGCCGCGTCCGGCAATGTCTCCGGCTCTGCCATTCTGACGGTAACCGGCGGAACAGGCCCTGCCGCCATTAATGTGATGCCCATCACCGTAAACGGTTCGCTCTGCAATGCCTCAACCTCAACCGGATATGCCAACAAACCCTGTGTAAGCGTCAAGATCTGCACTCCAGGCACGAATACCTGCGAGACAGTCAATGATATCCTTTTGGATACTGGAAGCTACGGTCTGCGGATCTTTAAGCAGGCGTTCACAACCATATTCCTTTCCTCGCTTCCATCGGTAACCAGCAATTCCGGCCAGCCGCTTGGCAATTGCGCCCAGTTCGCCGACGGTTCCGCTGAATGGGGACCTGTTCAATTGGCGGATGTCGTGCTGGGGAATGAACCCGCGGTTACTGTCCCAATCCAGGTCATCGATGCCACCTTCGGGACCGCTCCGGCTTCATGCGGAATTCCGGATCTTAATCCCTCCGCCGCCGGATTAAACGGGATCCTCGGAGTCGGCGTTTTTGCCCAGGACTGCGGTCCTGGTTGTGTAACTAACGCAAACTTCGGATTCTATTACTCCTGCGACATGGCTACCTCGGCTTGCACAGGAACCACGGTTCCTCTTTCCAGCCAGGTCACCAATCCGGTCATTTCTCTCCCCACAGACAGCAACGGCGTGCTCGTTCAACTGCCGAGCGTTCCTGCCAGCGGCACACCCTCAATAAACGGCATCCTTGTTCTGGGGATCGACACGCAGAGCAACAACAGTTCTTCAAGAGCCACCAGGTACGACGCCGATCGGTCCGGAGAAATTGTCACGATCTCTAGTGGCACTGCCTACGGAAGTATCATCGACAGCGGTTCGAACGGTCTGTTCTTCACTCCTCCTCCGGGAAACCAGCTGCCGGACTGCGGCGGCGCAAATGCGGGGTGGTTTTGTCCTTCGTCCTTAACGACTCTTTCTGCAACAAATGAAGGTTTTTCGGGAACGCCGAGCAACAATGTTATGTTCCAGATAGGAAATTTCACCAGTCTGACAAGCGGGTCCAACATGGTATTCTCCGATATCGGAGGGGGCGTACCGGCCATTGCCAATATCTTCGACTGGGGGCTTCCGTTTTATTTCGGACGAAACGTTTACGTGGGCTTTGAAAATCCGCCCGGATCGCGCAACGGACAGTACTTTGCATACTGAAGAATGAGGGATAGACAAAAGCAAGAGAAACGGTTTCAGCGGTGATTGCTTCTTATTATTACTTTGACGCAAAAAAGAGATAGGCCGGGGATTTGTGGAATGGCGTTCTTATCGCTGTGCACAGCCTTTGCCAGGTATTTCCGATTGCCTCCAAACATCACTGTCTATTAAACCTTTACGTCTTTCCACGCGTCTAAACACTGCCGAACGCTTCCGCGCTTCGCCGGTTTTCTTTTTGTTCCACTGGGAAGGCTTTTTAGAAAGGTAGTTTTTATGTCCCGCAGCACTCTTTTCATCGATCGTAATATCAAACAGAGGTACACTCTGGTTGCCCGACTCTGCGCCGTTGGAACAATCATCCTCGGGGCCGCGGCGCTGGCGGGCTGGGCCCTCGGTTTCCGGATCCTTGCCATGCTGGGCCGGGACTACATACCCATGGCGCCGAGCACGGCCCTGGCTTTCCTGGCCCTGGGCAGCGCCCTGCTCCTCCAGGTCAAAGCCCGCGACGACAAGCCGGTGCGCCGGCTCGTCAAAGGCATGCTGCTGGCAGTCGTTTTATTCTCTCTGGTGGTCATCGTGAAATTCGTGACGGGATTTGAGCCGGGCATCGAAAAATTCCTGTCCCGGACGGACGAGATCTTCCAGGGAGTCCCCGTGGGCCGCATGTCTCCCGTGACCGCAGCCCTTTTCCTGCTGTCCGGTCTCTCCTGCCTGTCGCTCCTGCCCCGGGGCTTCCGGGGATTCAGCGCCAAATATATCACGACCGGCCTGTCCTCCCTCACTGCCGCATTGGGCGCGATCATGACGCTTTCCTACTGGCGCGGCGCACCGTTGCTTTACGGTCAGAACGTCATCCCTGTGGCCCTGCCGACCGCAATCGGCTTTTTCATGCTTGGACTCGGACTGCTTTCGTTATTTGCATTTAAATTACAAACCGCAGATGTGCACGAGGACGAAGCGACCGGAAGCGACTCCCTGAGGAGAGACCTTCCCGCCATCATTACCCTGGGGGTCGGAGCTACGCTGGCAATCGTCACCTTCACCATCGTCCAGCGCCTGGAATTCAAGAGCGTCCAGGAAAATTTTAAGGTCGATTCCGAAAATATATCCGTCGCGATCGAAAGAAGCATCGCGGAAAACATCCAGAATCTCTACGCAGTGGAAGGACTCTTCGCCTCATCGCAGAAAATAGGGAGAAAGGAATTCCACGCCTTTGTGAGCAGCATCTTGCCTCAAGTATCCGGCATCCGGGCAATCGGATGGATCCCCCGTGTCCCGGCCCGGGAGAGAACTGCCTATGAGTCCGCTGCCATCAGGGACGGCATCCCCAATTTTCATTTTATTGAGCGAAATGTACAGAATCAGCTGGTCAGTGACGGCAAACGGAAGGAATACTTCCCCGTCTATTATGTTGAACCGTTCAGAGGAAATACGTTTGCCCTGGGGTATGACGCGGCGTCGAATCCGGTCCGAAAGACCGCACTGCTAAAGGCGAGGGACACCGGGGCGGAAACTGCGACGGTGAGGATCTCGCTGCTGGACGAACCCGGCCGTCAATCCGGTTTTCTGGTATTTCATCCCATATACCGCACGGGCCTCCCGTACGGCACGCTCGAGACGCGCCGAAAGGACCTGAAAGGCTTTGTCCTGGGAGTGTTCCGGATCAGCGAGGTCGTGGAAGCGGCGCTCCGGACGATCAAGCGGGACGGCATTGAATTCTCTCTTATCGATGACGCCGCGCCGGCCGGTGAACGGCTGCTGTACTCGACGGGAAAGGACCTCTCACCGGCCGCTGCTCTCCGCGTCAAACGAACTCTGCATGTGGCTGACCGCCGCTGGCAACTGGAGTTCTTTTCCTCGCCCCGCTACCTCCTGGAGAACAAAACGTTCTATTCCTGGGGCGTTCTGGCTGCGGGGCTTCTTTTTACCGTCATGCTGACGCTCTATGCGCACAAGCTAGAGCACCACGCGTTCGTGCTTCGCCAGACCCTGGATAACATCAAAACGTTGAGCGGGCTGCTCCCCATCTGCGCGTCCTGCAAGAAAATACGGGACGACAAGGGATACTGGAACCAGGTGGAGGTCTATTTAAGCAATCACTCCGATCTTCTCTTCAGCCACGGCATGTGCCCCGACTGCGCGGCGAAAGCAATGAAGGAATTGGAAGATATGAGGAAGAAAAAAAAGGCATGAAGACCGGAAATCCGTGCATCACTCGTTTTTGGCGGCTTATGACTTATGGGAACCGCTTTCCAGCAGTTGTTCCTCTCCCGCATAGTTCTCTTCCAGCAGGCGTTTGTTGATGTCGATGGCGGCGACCGCTCCCTCCCCCGCGGCTATCACAACCTGGTCCTGGCCGGTGTTCAAGGGGCCCACAATGTAGAGCCCGCGCAGGGAAGACTCGTACTGGCTGTTGACCGCATACTTGAAACCCACTGCGTCTTTTTTCAGGGACAAATCAATCAAAAAACCGTCGTTCAATTTGGTGCCGAATGAAGCCATGATCGCGTCGCAGGCTATCCGCTCGCCGTTTTTAAGTTCGAGGGCCTTCAGCTTCGGCTCGCCGATGAGCTTCACCGGTTCGACGGTCTCTACCCTGATCCCTTCCTCTTCCAGCACTTCCTCCGCGCTGTCCGGCAGGCTGAATTGGTAGGGGATGAATGTGATATCCTTCGTAAACATCTGCTTCATGGCCAGGGCTATGTTGATTGCCTCGATGTGGTCCCCCATGACGACCAGCCGCTTGTTCGTGGTTTTATACCCGTCGCAGTCGACACAGGTAAAATAACCGGTCCCCAGGTAGCGGTAGGTATTCTTGATGGGAGGAAGGATATCATACACACCCGATGCCGCGATAACGTAACGGGAACGGTACAGGTTATCCGCGGTCGATACGATAAACAGGCGGTCTTTCCGCAGGGAAACGACGAGCGTTTGTTCGATCCGGACATTGAAACGCCTCGCCTGTTCCATGCCGCGTTCGATGATTTCGCTTCCCGATATTTCCCGGTGGGTCAGAACGTTCTCAATGTGCCGGGCATGCCACGTCCTTCCCCCGCTGCGGTCGAGCAGCAGGACGTCCCGGTTGTACCTGCCGAGATAAATGGCTGCCTGCAACCCGCCAGGTCCGGCGCCGATGATGATGCAATCGTAAACGCGGTCTTCCATCTTCCGCTCCCCGGAACTTCGTAATGAAAAATTAGGAATTAGGAATCGTTGTCATCGTTCGCATTCGTAATTTCTAATGCGTAATTGACCTTCATGCTTTCTCATACGCCGCGATGGTCATGCGTTCCATCAGCGGCACGCGGCAATTGACGCCGTCCTTTCGTGATCGCGCGGCATGCAGCAGCCGTGACCGTGCGAAGCCGGAATGGGTGAAATAACTGGCGTAGTGCGCCGCGTACAGCCGTTTCAACGGTTCATGGGACAGAAGGTGCTTCACGATCGACGACCCGATCCCTTTTCTTCTGCTGTCTTCGAAAAGCGAGAGGCATCCGGCATCCCGTTCTTTTTTCATGATCCCGAACCCTATGATTCGCTCCTCCTCCGCCGCAATCACGACCTCGGCTTCCGCAAGAGCGTCGCTCTGCCCGTGTTTCGAAAGATACTCCTCGACCTTCACCCGGTCCGTGTCCGTGGCGTGCCGGATGACAACCATTTTATCGGTAATGCTCGAAATACCCGTCTTTCTCCGATCTGACATATGCGTCTCCTTCCGCGCTCCCGGGCTCACGAGCTGCCGCGGAAAAAAACCGGCGTTCGGAAAAGAGACGAAAGCCGGTGTGGAGCCGGTCCTTGCTGCCGGCTTCCCCCGGGAGTTCTTCGCCTGCCGGCGGAACAGCCCGCTCTTCTTCCCGCCCCATCAGGACAATTACTATCCTCTTTTAGGATATCACCGGGCGATGCAGGTGTCAAGGCCGGCGCACCGGTCGCGGGAACGGGGAACAGCTGCACAAGACGGGCAAGAGAGCTGACGGGCCGGGGGGGCGACTTGATTTCAGGAAGGCTTCCAGGTGGACTGCTGGTATTTTTTCTCTACAAAGATCTCGATTGCCGCCCGAACGTCGGGGGGAAGGTTGGAAAACCTGATGCCGTAGCGGTTGAGCGGGGTCTGAGAGGTTTTCTTAAGCGCCCTGATGACTTCGCCGCGGGCAGTGAGGCGTTTTATTGAATCGGGGAGGAAGAACGAACAGACCAGGCGTTCACCCTTTGCGAAGACCTTTTCCGTTTCGATCAGCAAACCCGACGTGCTGATGTTTTCCGACCTGCAGAAAAACGCCCTGTCCTTCCCGGTCCCCTCGATAGTCACGCTCAAAAGGACCCGAAAGGAACCCCGCCACGGAATCTCCAGCAGCTGCTTCGCCTTCTCCAGGAGTTGGGCCGTATCGACGGGATAGGTCATGACCGCGTTCGGATTGCACCGCGCCGCCCGTTCGCGGTCCGCGGCGGAGTCCTGGCAAAGCAGCAGCAGGGAAACGCTGCGCAGACCTCGATCTCTTCTGATCGAGGAACAGAGTTGTTCGCTGCTGAGGCCCGGCAGGTCGATATGCGCAATGATCAGGTCTGCCGACTCCTCACGGTGGACGGCCAGGATCTCGTCATTCGTTGCCGCGAAGAACAGTTTCACGTCCGACCGGGAAAGAAAACTGTTTTCCTTTTCAAGGTCCGATTTAAGGACAGCAGCAACAAGAATTTTTTTCATGTCCATTCCCGCACATTTCCCCGGCATCCGCTTAAAAACCCGACTATTATACCACACTGCTGCAAAGACAAAGGAATAATTATCCGCCTGCGGCCGTTCCTGACAATAAAATCCGAATTTTCCTGACCGTGCTTGGAAAAGTTGGGGTAAAATTATTTCTATAAAAGCGTGAAAACGATTGACTTTCATTCCGCCTGCATGAAGTATATAATAGTATTGTTTTCCGCAGCACAATTCCCGGAGCGCATGTCAGAAAGGTGCGATGGCAGAATCATTTCCGACCCGCAGCGGATGGCGCGCAGTTTTTCTGAAACTGACGCCCTTGAGCATCGCGGTCCTGTACGGCATCATGGGAGGTCTTTGGATCCTTTCCTCCGACGTGGCCCTCAGCGGCCTGGGGCTTGATCCGAAGACCTTCACGCTCGTCGAAATGCTGAAAGGCTGGGTCTACGTCGGGTTCACGGCGTGCCTGCTTTTTCTCATGATCCGGCGCTTTGAAAAGACGCATCTGGAAAGCGAATACCAGTA
>JAJXTW010000169.1 GCA_021783455.1 Nitrospirota bacterium
GTGCAGCAGGTTCGTAATGGCTCATGTCCGAGCTTGCGACGATGAGGACATCGTACTGAGTTCGGAGTTCTGAGTTCGGAGCGCCGATTTTTTTATTTCGTGTCTCCTGACTCCTGACTCCTGACTCCTGGCTTCCTTCCCATATCGCCGCTCCCACAGCCCTCCCTACTTCGATACAGGTGGCGAGCCGCGTATCGAGCATCTGGATCGGGACGATCGTGAATTTTTCTTTAAAATATTGGATAAACGGGAGCTGGACTTCGAGGGAGTGTTCGCGAAGATGGGCAACTGAATCATCGCGGATATGTGACGATTTGGCGAGTATTGAAGCGGCAAGCGTTTCATTTATTTCCACGGTACCGAGCGGCGTTTCCCAGCTCCCTTTGGCCATGAGGGATACAGCCGCACCGAGACCGGTGTGGTTCGGCCCGATAAGGACGACGGTGTCCGGAATTTCTATGGACGAGTACAGCGCGCCGGCCACTGGCCCGGAATAAATCAGTCCGGCATGAGGAGAAACAATGCCGATTGCCCGCTTCCTTTTCGCGCCGGGAACAATGAACCCCTCGACCTGTTTCCTGAGCGCTTCCGAGGAGCCCTGATAAAAGTATCCTGCAACCGCCGGAGAACGTAGCATGAGGACCTCTGGTTCGTTACGATGACCCGGATATCTTATTTATTCGATCCCAGGATTTTCTCCGTCGTGCCTTTCGAACGCATTTCCGAGAACTGCTGCAGTACGTTTTGGATATGGGGCCTTTGAGTAGTGATCTCACGGAGTTTGTCCTCTGTAATTTCAAGAATGACCGAGTCCTCGGCCGTCTCAACGGTGGCCGTGCGGGGTTTTCCGGTCAGGAAGGCTATTTCACCGAAGAAGTCCCCGGACCGGAGGACGGCAAGGTCCACCCGTTCACCGGACAAAAGCGTCATGAACACTTTGACGGACCCGCTCGCAATCAGGTAAACCGATTTTCCCTTATCGTTCTGATCGACGATCGCCATGCCTTCCGGCAGCGGATGAACGTTCATCACCTTCGTGAAATCGTTGAATTCCTCCTGGGAGAAGCCGGCAAAAAGCGGGATGACGCTGCTGGCCGGTTTCGGAGCCTCCTTCTCTACGGGCTCCACGCGGTTTTCCTTCACCGTCCTGTTCGAGTGGAGCGCTTCGATCCGCCCTTCAGCCAGCTTGCTCCCCGGCTCGATGCGCAACGCCAGCTTGTACTGCGCGAGGGCCTTGACCACGGCCCCTTTTTCCGCGTACAGGTCGGCAGCGGTCATGTATTCCTGTACGGCGTTGGACTTCTGGTTCAGTTTCTGATAAGCATCTCCGATGCGGACGCGGATGATGGGGTCGGGATCGATTGTATACAGTTTCTCCATCTCAGCGATCACGGCTTTCCAGTCGGATTTGCTCACATATTTTTGGATCGCATCGATGAGCTTCGGTTTGTCCGCAGGATTGACGGCCGGCCCCTTGGACGCCGGCTGGGCCGCTGTCGGCGGCGTATCAAGAACTTGCTGCTGAGGAGGAGTTTTCTCGGAAACAGCAGGCGCCGTTGGTTCCGGAGCTTTTTGCGGAGCGGAGGTGGTTTCGGGAACAGATGCCGCGGGTTCGGCTGCCTTCTGTTTGGACTGGATCTTCTGACTCGTCCCTTTTTCCCGCGCATCGGAGTACTGCTGCAAAACCTGCAGAACCCGCGGCCTTCGGTTGATCAGGTCGCGCAGCTGGTCCTCGGTCACTTCCAGGATGACCGCCTCTTCCGCAGTTTCGACAGTGGCGGTACGGGGTTTGCCGGTCAGAAAGGACATTTCGCCGAAAAACTCATTGGGGTAGAGCACGGCCAGGTTCAGCCGTTCCCCGCTCGGAACGATCGTATGGACCTTAACGGTGCCGCTGGCGATGACATAGACGGACTTGCCCGTATCTCCCTGTTTCACGATAACATGGCCCGGCTGCAGCGTGTGGACGACCATCATCTTCGTGAAATCCTCGAACTCCTCGTGTGTGAACCCGGCAAAGAGCGGAATAACGCTGTGCGCCGGCTTCGGAGCGCCTTCCTCGACAACATCCGCTCTTTTTTCCGTCATCGCCTTGTTCGAATGAAGCGACGACATCTTGTCTTGTGCTTGTTTGTTTTGCGGATCAAGCCGGAGGGCGAGCTTGTATTGGGCAAGGGCTTTGACGATCACGCCCTTGAGCGCATAGAGGTCCGCGGCATAGACATACTCGCGCACCGCGTCCAGGAGCTGGTTCAGTTTCTGGTACGCATCGCCGATCCTTACCCGGATGATGGGATCCGGTTCAAGATCGAAGAGCTTCTCCATATCGGCTATGGCCGCCTTCCAGTTGGACTTGCCGATATTTTTCTGGATCGAATCGATCAGCTGCGCTTTTTCGGATGCCATAAGAAGCTCCTGTTCAGGGGAAACAGCTCGTGAATCTGCTCATAGCTCATGGTTCATAGTAAAAGCTTTTGCTATAAGCTATCAGCTATGAGCTGTTTTTTCGTCTTTATAACGAGTCCTTGACTTTTTCCAGTGTGCTTTTCACCCGCTGTTCGTGAT
Source organism: Nitrospirota bacterium (assembly GCA_021783455.1). GTDB lineage: Bacteria > Nitrospirota > UBA9217 > UBA9217 > UBA9217 > JAJYKN01. The sequence goes on from JAJXTW010000169.1 coordinate 2,566, forward strand.
AGTTGTGCAGGACTTCCCTGATCCGCGGGCTCTTGACGATCATTTCGTTGAGGTCTTCCTCCGCGACCTCGAGCACGTCCGATTCCTCCGTCGTCTCAACAGTGGCAGTCCTCGGCTTTCCCGTGAGGAATGCGATCTCCCCGAAGAAGTCACTTGCCTGGAGAGCGGCGAGTTCCACCTTTTTGCCCATGACGGTTGCAACGACTTTCACAGAGCCCCGGGTGAGGATGAAGACCGATCTTCCCGTATCTCCTTCCTTGATGATGGCTTTGCCGGGGGGCATGGTATGGATGATCATCCGCTTCGTGAATTCGTTGAATTCCTCTTGCGTAAAGTCGGAGAAGAGCGGGATAACGCTTCGCGTCGGCTCCAGCGCTCCGTCCTCGATCGGCTCGAGTTTCAGCTCGGAGACCGATTTGTTGGTATGCAGCAATTCGATCCGGCCCTGGGCGTCCTTGTTCGCGGGATCAAGCCTGAGGGCGAGCTTGTACTGCGCCAGGGCCTTGACCACGAATCCCTTCTCGGCGTACAGGTCGGCGGCATGGATATATTCCTTCACCGCTTCCGCTTTCTGGTTCATTTTCTGGCGCGCGTCGCCGATCCGCACCCGGATGATAGGATCCTGATCGATGGCGAAGAGTTTTTCCATCTCCGCGATGGCGGATTTCCAATCAGACTTTCCGAGATATTTTTGTACGTTTTCGGCAATTGCAGCTTTTTCAGAAGCCACTGGTAACCTCCCTGGTTAGGCGTCGTAATGTGTCCATGAAGTTATCGCGCCACATGAGTTTTGGAATCGTCGTACTAAGAATTAATAACCCCTCTTTTCCGAATTCTCAAAGCGCGTGTACTTGTGCATGAAGGTCATATTCACGATGCCCACTGGACCGTTTCTCTGTTTGCCAATGATCGCCTCGGCAACACCCCGCCTACCGCAGAGGCAATCTCCGTCCTGAGGGCACTCGCACTTATTGTAGACTTCGTCCCGGTAGATAAACATGATCACGTCTGCATCCTGCTCGATCGCGCCGGACTCGCGGAGATCGGCAAGCATCGGCCGCTTGTCCTTGCCTCTCGTTTCCACCGCACGGTTGAGCTGCGACAGCGCAATCACGGGAACCTTGAGTTCCTTGGCCAGGGCCTTGAGGGAACGGGAAATGTTCGAAATTTCCTGTTCCCGGTTGTCAGAATCGCTGCGGCCGCGCATGAGCTGCAGGTAGTCGACAATGATGAGATCGAGCCCGTGATCGACCTGGAGCCGCCTGGCCTTGGCCCGCATCTCAAGCACCGAGATTGCAGCCGTATCGTCGATGTAGATGGGCGCCTCGGACAGCCGGCCGGCAGCCATGGTGAGCTTCGGCCAGTCGGATTCGGAAAGAAAGCCCGAGCGGAGCTTGTGCGCGTCCACCCGCGCTTCGGAGCAGAGCATGCGAAGGACAAGCTGCTCCTTGGACATTTCCAGGCTGAAGACAGCCACGGCCTTGTGATGGTCCATGGCGGCATGGGCTGCGATGTTCAAAGCGAACGCCGTCTTGCCCATGGACGGCCTGCCGGCGATGATGATGAGGTCGCTTGGCTGGAGGCCCGAGGTCATTTTATCAAGATCAAGGAAGCCCGTAGCCAGGCCGGTGATCATCTCCTTGCGTTCGTAGAGGCGTTCGATGGTCTCGAAACTGCTCTTGACGATATCTTTGAGCGCAACAAAGGAATCCCGCATTTTCTGCTGGGATATTTTGAAGATCGATTCCTCGGCCCGGTCGAGGAGCTCATCGATGCTGTTGACGGACCGTGTGTCCTCGTAGCTCTGGGTGATGATGTCCGTGGAGGAGTGGATCAGCTGGCGCAGGACGGATTTCTCCCGCACAATCCTGGCGTGGTTCTTTATGTTTGCCGCCGTCGGCACAAGGCTCACAAGCTGCGCGAGGTACGACGAGCCGCCCGCGGCGTCCAGGCCGACCTTGCCGCGGAGCGCGTCGGTCAGCGTCACCAGATCGATCGCCTCTCCGGACTCGAACATGTCGAGCATGACGGAATAAATCCTGCGGTGGATATCTTTGTAGAAATCCTCGGCGGACAGCATTTCGATGACTTTATTGATGGAATCGTTTTCGATCAGGATGGCGCCGAGCACCATTTGTTCGGCTTCAATGTTCTGCGGGGGAAGTTTCTGAAGGGAGACCTCGGTCTGGACGGACATGATTCAACCTCGCGAACCGGTAGAAATAAAAAAAGAAGCCGGAAGTCAGAAACCAGCATGCATCTCTGACCTCTGTCTCCCGGCTCCTGAATTCAGTTGGGTTTATGCTACTCTGCTGCAACCACCGTGACTTTAAGGTCCGCCGTAACGTCGGCATGCAGCTTCACGGTCAGCGTATATTCACCCAGCCGCTTGATGGGCTCGTCCAGGACGATCTTGCGCTTGTCCAGCTCAACACCCTGGGCTTTTGCCGCTTCGGCAATGTCCATGGTAGTGACGGATCCAAAGAGCTTGCCTTCTTCCCCGACCTTGGCCTTGATGGTGACCGCGAGGCCCTTGATCCTGTCTGCTTCCACGGACGCCTCTTTTTTCATTTTGCGGATGCGGTCCGAGACCATTTTCTTGGCATGGTCCATGGCATTGAGGTTCTTAGGCGTTGCTTCGATTGCCTTCTTATTCGGGACCAGATAGTTTCTGGCATACCCGTCAGCAACCTTGACGAGGTCGCCTATTTTCCCTAATTTGTCGATATCTTCCCGTAATATTACCTGCATTTCCGATACTGCTCCTTTCGCGTGAATGATGCACGATAGTACCAGAAAGAGGGTCGCAGTGTCAACAAAGAAGTGGCGCCCAGCAGCCGCCCTTGTTGGGACACATTCCCGTCAATTCCCGTTCGCTTTTTTCTTGATGTCATGCAGCTTGTTCAGGGCCTCGAGCGGCGTCATGGTGTCGAGGTCCATATCTTGCAGTTCCTTGAACAGCAAACCTGCCTCGCTCGCAAAAAGCCCGAGCTGCGGTTCGACTGCATCCGTCGCAAGAGATACTTTCCCCTGAAGTCTTTTGTCACCCCTTCTCCCCGTCACCCCGTCTCTTCGTCCGACTTTAGGCGCCGCAACCGGTTCACCCAAATCATTGAACTCGGCCTTTTCGAGGTTGGCCAGCACTTCCTTGGCGCGCATGATAACGGCCTGGGGCAGTCCCGCGAGGCGGGCGACCTGGATCCCGTAGGACTTGTCCGCGCCGCCTTCAATCACTTTCCGCAGGAAGAGTATCTGATCGTTCCATTCTTTGATGGCCACGGTGTAGTTCTTCACCCGGTCCATGGTGAGGGCAAGTTCGGTGAGCTCATGGTAATGCGTGGCGAAGAGCGTCCTTGCCCGGAGCTTCGTGTGGATATACTCGGCCACGGCCCAGGCAATGCTGATGCCGTCAAAGGTTGAAGTGCCCCTGCCGATCTCATCGAGGATAATGAGGCTCCGGTCCGTGGCATTGTTCAGGATGTTCGCGGTCTCGTTCATCTCGACCATGAACGTGCTCTGCCCGCGCGCGATGAAGTCCGAGGCTCCGACGCGCGTAAAGATCCGGTCGACGATCCCGATCTGGGCTTCCCGGGCGGGGACAAAGCTCCCCATCTGCGCCATAAGCGTGATGAGCGCCACCTGGCGCATGTACGTGGATTTCCCGGCCATATTCGGTCCCGTGAGGATGATAAGCTGGTTTTCCTCGCAGTCCAGGACCGTGTCATTCGGAATAAACCGTTCCCCGGCAAAGAGTTGTTCGAGAACGGGATGCCTTCCCTCGACGATCCTGAGCGTATCGCCATCGAGGATCGTGGGCCGGGAATAGGCGTACTTGGCCGCTGCCTCGGCAAGGGACAGAAGACAGTCCAGAATTGCGAGCCTGCGAGCCATGTCCTGGATGCGGACGGTCCGGGCTGAAACCGATTCACGCACTTCCTGGAAGAGACGATACTCCAGGTCGAGGATC
>JAJXTW010000170.1 GCA_021783455.1 Nitrospirota bacterium
TGGTATAAGCAATGACAAGGTCGGTTGCTCTGACCAGAAATACCCCCTCTTCCATTTTGCTTATGATCTCGCTATCGAGTCGAAGCGCTTCTTCCGCCCCGGCGAAATCAGCGTGTGCCTGGTCTATTTGACCTCCGATCGATTTTGACATCTTCGTTATCAACAGGGTGACGACAAGTACGGATAAAATGGCGAGCAATGAAGATAAGAGCGCGGGATTGACGGTTTTCGTATAGGTCGTCATATACAGCAACCCCTCGACCAAAATGAGCGTGATGAGGGCGGGAAGAAACGACCTCATCAACTGACTGCGGACAGTCTGACCTGTCAAAACACTGAACGGCAGGGCGGTCGGCCCGGCCGCGGCTGTCAAGCCGAGACCTGAAAGAACAAAAGCTACGGCAGTCGGAAGCGCGACCGGTGTGATGGTGCCGCCGTACAGGAGAGGCGTGCCGTACGCGTATCCGACAAGAACAATACATCCAAACACGCCGACGGCTATTCCGGCGAATGCTGCACTGTTTTTAAAACAAACCCTTGTTTGGGATGAAAAGACCAGAAAAAGGGCGCCTGTTGCCCCGGTTAAAAAGGCGATAGCGGTCAACGGCGACATATGGCCTGCATGAACATCACCAACTGGCAACGGCGTGTTCAGCCACAGATGTTCGGCCTCGCTTGAGATGTTGAGGAAAAAACCGATGATTATCGCTGATGCGAGCACGAACGTCAAACAAGCGGAGAAGACGGCAAATCTGCGCCGGGTGGGACTCAGAGGACGAAGCACGTATGCCAGCAAGGACGAACTGAGCATGCTGAAACACAGTGCAGTGCTTGGAGCAATCGGAATGTAATCCCTGCGCAATCTGGTTACGATCAGCGCGCCCGAAAACCAGCCCAGCAAAGACACAACGCTGATGAAGGCTACCAGAAATAAGCTCGCCTGCGCTATTCGCTTTAAATCAATCTCCGGCTGTTTCTCAGACTTCACGGAAAGCCCCCGGCCCAATGATGAAAGATCCACAACTACACTATACTTGACTTGGGGGATTACAAAAATCGTCCGCCCAATATCCATTGATATCCATTCGTTGCATTTTACAACGAGTACTTTCCCCTGCTCTTCCTGGTCGTTATCAGCACATCGGTCTGTCTTTTTTTAGCATCGGTCCAGGGAGAGGTGACGATCACATCAACGCCGTTGTCCATGGCAGCCCACGTTTATCCTTCAAGGCAGAACAGCACGCTCTTGTCGGTCTTCTGTTTTTTGTAGCGGGTACTTTACCGGCATTATGTGTATTCCCTTATAAACCGTCAGAATAGAAACCTCAGTAATTGATCGGAAACTTTACCCCAAGCGTCCGGAAATGTCCAGAAGAGAGATGGGCGATAAGCTTAAAAAATCCAGCGGCAACTCCGACTTTATATTTTACATCCACCTGTATTGTCATAAATTCGTCAAAAAAAACTTTCTTTTCCTCGAGCTTTTGTGTAGTATAGCACTTACTTACATTAAGAACTCCCTTCTGGAGATTGAGGTCACCTTATGAGCCATAAAAACACCATCGCTGTTCTATTATTTTGCCTGATTATCATCCCCCGCAGCAGTCACGCACTGACCCTGGAAGAGGGCCTGAAGATCGTCGTGCAGGACGGACGGGACGTCAAGATTGCCCAGAGCGACGAAGATGCGGCCCGGGCATCGATATCGCTCGCCCGTTCTCCCTGGCTCCCTTTCGTAGATCTCTACGGCCGCGAGACCTGGCTTCAGTACACTCCTGAGGCAAAATTCGGATCGCAAACGGTCCCGACATCGCAGGACCAATTCCTGACCTACGGGGTAAGGGCCACGCAGTTGCTCTATGACTTCGGGAAGACAGGGGCATCGATCAATGCTGCTCAGTACGGATTGAAGTCACGGGAGATAGAGACCAATCGCACGAAAAGCCAGGCAGCGCTTGACTTTATAACCATGTACCTGGACCTGTTGGAATCCGAAAAGCTGCTCCAGGTCGCCAAGGAAGAAGTGCAGCAGTACGAGGCTCACAAAAAAGACACGGAAGTCCGGTATGGCGCAGGCGTCATCACCAAGAACGAGGTGCTCCAGGCTGACGTGACGCTTGCGGACTCCCGGCAGCGCCTCGTGACTGCCGAGAATCTTCGTTCCCTCAGGGAGTCGAAGCTCGACAGCCTTTTATTAAGACCGCTGAACGAACCGGTGCAGCCCGAAGAAATTCAAAAAAGCCCTGCTGCGGGTCTCACGCTCGAAGATGCGTGGGCCAGCGCAGAAGCGCTGCGGCCTGCGCTCAAGGAAATGGATGCAGCGATCTCGGCAAAGGAACAGAGCGTGAAGATGGTGCAGGCAGAATATTTGCCCACATTCTACGTTTCCGGAGGCTACGAATACTCTGAAAACAAGTACATGGTCCACCAGGACAACACGTCCCTGATCGCGGGAGTGAACATCAATCTCTTTTCCGGCGGTGCGAGCGATTCAAAGATCGGCATAGCCAAAGCGGAGCTGCGGTCCCTTAAACTGTCGCGGGAAAAGCTGCTTGACAATATCCGGCTTGAAGTAAAGAGCGCCTACCTTGACCTTCAGAGCTCTGCCCAGAAAATGGACGTAACAAAAACAGCGGTTGCGCAGGCAGAGGAAAACCTGAGACTCCAGCGGCTTCGGTATAACGAAGGCGTGGGCACGGCGACCGACGTGATTGATGCAGTCACGCTTTTGACCACTGCTGAATCGAACTCCTGGAAGTCGCTCTACGGGTTTAAGCGCGCAGAGGCTGTTTTCCTCAACGCAGCAGGCAAGGATATCGTCGAATTGTATGAAAAATAGTCTAGGGCGCTGAGGGCAGAGGGTTCGGGGTAACATCTTTAACTCTTTGCTCTATGCTCTTCGCAATAATCGTCAAGGAGATATCATGGCAGAAGAAAAGACCGGCAACGAACAGAAAAAGAAAAAAGCCTTCATGATCGTCGGAGTGATCGTCGTCATCGGCCTGACGCTCGGCTATTTCTATAACGGCTACCGCAAAACGCACGTTTCAACCGATGACGCCTTCATCCATGGAGATATTCATACCATCTCGGCCAGGGTCAGCGGCAACGTGAAGGCCGTCCTGGTCACCGACAATCAGCGGGTGAAGCAGGGTGACAGCCTGGTCGAAATCGATCCTGTAGATTACCGATCAAAGGTCGGGGCCGCCAAAGCGAACCTGGAACTCCAGCGGGCCACGCTGCGGCTTGCTGAGAGCGACCGAAAACGCGCAAAAGCGTTGTACGAACAGGATGCGAGCTCGGCAGAACGTTACGATAAGGCAGTCGCGACCTACGAGATCTCAGTGGCGCAGGTGAAACTCGCCGAGGAACAGCTCCGGCAAGCAGAGCTCAATCTGGGCTACACCACGGTCGTGGCGCCGGCGAACGGCTACGTTACGAAAAAGTCGGTAGAGACGGGCAACCAGGTGCAGACCGGCCAGCCCTTGATGGCGCTTGTCGACCTGGACAACTTGTACGTCGTGGCCAACTACAAGGAAAACCAGATGGAGAACATCCGACCGGGCCAGGAGGTCACGATGACGGTCGACTCTTTCCCCGGGAAAGTGTTCAAGGGAAAAGTTGACAGCATCATGGCCGGGACCGGCGTGTCCTTCTCTCTCTTCCCTGCAGAGAACGCCACGGGCAACTACGTCAAGGTGGTCCAGCGGATCCCGGTCAAGATCGTGTTCCAGGAAGGAGCCGACAAAGACCATCTTTTGAGGATCGGCATGTCCGTCGTTCCCACGGTGCTTGCAAAATGACGTTGGAGCACAAGACCAAAAGCCTCGGCCTCATCGCGTTCACGGTGATGCTGCCGACCCTGATCGAGATTATCGATACGTCCATTGTGAACGTGTCCCTCGATCATATTCGCGGGTCGCTTTCGGCAGGATATGACGAGGCAACCTGGACCATCACCGCTTACCTCGTTTCGAACGCCATCGTCATTCCCATGGCAGGGTGGCTCGCCAAGCTCATCGGCAGAAAAAATTACCAGATCGCCTCCATCGCGTTGTTCACCTTCAGTTCTTTCATGTGCGGCTCCGCCTGGAGCCTGAACAGCCTCATATTCTTCCGGATACTCCAGGGCATCGGCGGCGGCGGGCTTGTGCCGATCAGCCAATCCATCCTCCTTGAATCCTTCCCAAGGGAGAAACACGGCCAGGCCATGGCCATCTTCGGCTTAGGCGCCATGCTGGGGCCCATCGTGGGCCCGCTTTTGGGCGGTTGGATAACCGACACCCTGTCCTGGCGCTGGATCTTCTATATTAATATCCCCATCGGCATCATCGCGATCATCATGAACGTCATCGTAATCCAGGACCCGCCGTACATGCAGCGCCAGAAGATGAAAATCGACTACTGGGGCCTGCTGTTCCTGTCCGTAGGCTTGGGAGCGCTCCAGTTCATGCTCGACAAGGGCGAGAGCGATGACTGGTTCTCGTCCAACTTGATCGTGACCTTCGGCATTATAGCGGCCGTATCCCTCACGCTCCTGGTAATCAACGAGTATTACTCAGAGACCCCCATCGTCAACCTGAAACTGTTCAAGGACCGGACGTTCACGAGCGGCTCCACGGTGATGTTCTTCGTGTTCCTGAACCTCTTCGGCAGCATCGTGCTGCTGCCGATCTATTTGCAGATGATCATGGGCTACACGTCGTTCTACGCCGGTCTCGTGCTCGGACCCGGAGGCGTTGCCACGATCTTTGCCATGCCGATCGTAGGTAAGTTCATCGGCAAGGTGAACCCCAAGCGGTTTCTCATCTTCGGCCTGTCGGTCTGCGCCTTAAGCACGTATATGATGTCCAAGTTCAACCTGACCACGGACTTCTGGTCCTTTGTCTGGCCGCGGGTGGCGCTGGGATTCGGCATGGGCATGACGTTCATCCCCCTCACCACGCTGACGCTCTCGCATATCCCGAAAGAACGGATGACGGAGGCGACTTCGGTGTACAACCTGCTGCGGAACCTGGGCGGGAGCGTGGGCATTGCCATGACAACGACGATCCTCTCGCGCAGGGCGCAGTTCCACCAGAGCCGTTTGGCGGAACATTTGTCGCCTTTCAATCCGGCGTACCAGATCGCTCATGAAAAGATGGCTGGGGTCTTAAGCATGAAGGGGTTGCCGCCTACGGGCGCAGACGGCATGATGTACCGGGAATTGATCCGGCAGTCAACGACCCTCGCGTTCACGGACGCGTTTCTCATAATCTGCCTCCTGATCCTCTGCGTTATTCCCCTGGTATTCCTCATGAAGTGGTCAAGAGCGCCCGGTCCCGGCAGGCCGCCGGTGGATGTGCATTGATAGTGAACCGTAGTTGCTCATAATAAGTTTAAAAGCCCGCCAAGTAGCGCTTGACGGGCTTTTTTGGGTTTGACGGACTCTAACCCGTTTTCCGCAGTTAAAAATGCGAAGTTCAATTAAATCAATTTATTAGCTTATTCAACCAGCCAAATTCTGCACTACATTTCGTACGATCTTCGGTCTATTCGGCAGCGGCAATTTCAGTCTCTGAAGTAATGGCTGAAGAGTTTTAGAAGCTTTGCTCACTACTCGCAAATTGATCGTTGTTTCCCTCGTCGGCAACAGCACATCCAGCGATTTTACTTCCCGCAGTTCTTCGAGCAGTTTCCTCGGCGCACTTCCGATGCCGGTGCAAGACATCCAGTGCGAAAGCATTCGCCACATCGCGAGTGAGAGAAAGCACACGAGAATATGCGCTTGTGTACGATCTTTCTTCTGATGGAAGATCGGCCGCATGCCGAGGTCGCTTTTGGTTGTACGGAATACATCCTCCACCTGCGTGAGTTCGATGTAGGTCTTCCACAGTTCCTGCGGATCCCGTTCCGGCCAGTTCGTTCGTAAGATATAACTGCCGCTCGTCTTGAGCGCCCAGTTATAGCGGTCTTCATTTTTACTGACGTTGATGGTCAATTGTGTGTCTTTTCCGCTTCCCGTCTCATTGACCATGATTTCGTACAACGCCGCTGCACGGCTGTTTTGTTCCAGGAGTCTGCCGATTCTGCGTTCGACCTTCTGCTTATCCCGGAGTTTGCCGATACTGGCCTGTTTCTGCATTTTTGCAAGGCCTTCTTCCAGCCGCATGATGAACCGGTTCAGAATTGCCTGCTCCTTCTCCTTGCGACCTGTGGAACGGCAGAGAAGGAATATTTCTTCTCCGCCATCTGGGGAAGGGCAGAGCTTGATCTCCACGTCAGGACGGACCGCCTGCCAGTTTTGTTCCAGTAACTCGCGCTCGAATTTTTTGAGCATTGCCTTGGGCGTGCCGACCAAGTACCGTGCTCCTCGTGAGCGCATGAAGTCGACGAGATTCTCTTCGCTCACCATGCCACGGTCCATCACCCATACCCGTTCGGCTTTACCGTACTTCTGCTCCATCATCTCGACCATTTCTTTCACGGTGGTCACATCGGTCCGGTTTCCGTCGAAGA
>JAJXTW010000171.1 GCA_021783455.1 Nitrospirota bacterium
CTCTGGTTTATTTCGCAGTTTGGGGTTGGGAATACGGGCTTTCCGCGTTTTATTTGATCCCCGCAGCAATTTCGATTGCACAGTTTTTTTATCCAAACATGTTTGCCTGGATTATTGTATTGCTTCCTTATGCCATATGGGCAGTGTCTTATATACTCGCTGTGCTTCTGGATATATACAAAAAAGTTATGGGTATGCCGAGTTCAGCCCTTTTCCTGGATTTCACCGATACAGTTTTCTTCTTAACGCTTACAGTATGCGTTACGCTCCTTTGTGTTGGATTATTAATCGCTAGACCCAAAATCAAAGAACCTTCAGAAAAGACCGAGTAACCGATGATAATTCTAACGAGGCGGGTCCACAGCGACGCGCCAGAAGGCGGCGCGTGACGCGGGCGTTCTCATGTACAACCGGTATTCGATAAGTTGCCGCTCATCAAAAATATCAATAGTTGTAGGTGTAGTTGATAGTGCTAACTCTTGTTAACGCTCTATTGTTTAGTAATTCAGCGATCCGCGGCGTGCAGCCCTTTCCTTTGCAGGTGCCGCTGCCTGCTCCCGTGGCCTTTTTCAATTCTTCGATGGTCGCGACTCCCGCTTTGATGTGCTTCAGGAAGTCCCGCTGCTTGATGTTCTTGCACTTGCAGACTACTTTCAGCCCCTCGATAATCTGTCGTTCTTTTGAGTTCATCGTTCGTTCTTTCCCGGTTAGACTTGCCTGGCCACTATAACATGCTGCCGCCTCCAGACTCAACCACTTTCGGCAGGTTCGTCTTATGCCTTCGCAGGAACAACGGGAAACCTGTTCATTCCTGTTTCTGCAAGTGTGATTTCGGTTGCAATTCACGCCTGCCCGCGTGACATTGTGCGGGCGCATGAGCGAGTAAAAAGGAACGGGGTTTAGCAATGGCATTAGTCAGTTTACAGGGTGTGAAAGTGGGCTTCGGCGGCCCGCTGCTGCTCGAAGACGTGGATCTGTCCATCGACCGGGGAGAGCGGGTCTGCCTTGTGGGCAGGAACGGCACGGGCAAGTCCACGATCATGCGGCTCATTACCGGCGAGGTAAAACCCGATGGAGGCAAGATCGTATTTCAGCAGGGCGTGCGCGTCACGCTGTTGACGCAGGAGGTGCCCCAGACCCTGTTCGGCAGCGTGTTCGACGTGGTGTCCGGCGCTTTCGGCGAGCAGGGGAAACTGCTCGCCCGATACCATCACGTGAGCGCCAAACTCTCCCACGATCACAGCGAGGCGCTCATGGCCGAGCTCGAGGACGTCCAGCACAAGTTCGAATCAGCCGGGGGCTGGCAGATGCAGCAGAAAGTCGAGGAGATCCTGACGCGGCTCCAGCTTCCCGAGGACGCCGAATTCTCCGAACTCTCCGGCGGCCTCAAGCGCCGCGTTCTGCTCGCGAGGGCCCTGGCAGGCGGGCCGGACCTTCTGCTCCTTGACGAGCCCACGAACCACCTGGACATTGACGCCATTGCCTGGCTTGAAGAGTTCCTGCTTACTTTCGGCGGCACGCTGCTCTTTGTGACCCACGACCGCGCGCTGCTTCAGAAACTGGCGACCCGGATCGTGGATCTCGACCGGGGACGGCTCACGAGCTGGCCCGGCAATTATCGCTCCTACCTTGAGCTCAAGCAGGCGGCGCTCGATGCCGAGGCAGTGGAAAATGCGAAGTTCGACAAGAAGCTTGCCGTTGAAGAGGTCTGGATCCGCCAGGGCGTCAAGGCCAGGAGGACTCGGAACGAAGGCCGTGTGCGGGCGCTCAAGGAGCTGCGGAAGATCCGGAGCGATCGCCGGGAGGTGACCGGTACGGCGCGCATGCAGATGCAGGAAGCGGAGCGCACGGGCAAGCTGGTCATCGAAGCGACCGACGTCAGCCATGGTTTCGGCGGCCGCGCGATCATCCGTGATTTTTCCACGACCATCATCCGTGGGGACAAGATCGGCATTATCGGGCCGAACGGGTCGGGGAAGACGACGCTGCTCAAAATCCTGCTGCACGAGCTGACGCCGCAGCAAGGCGCGGTAAAACACGGAACGAACCTCGAAGTGGCCTATCTGGACCAGCACCGGTCCCAGCTCGACGACGAGAAAACCGTTCAGGACAACGTTGCCTTCGGCAGCGATCACGTGACCATCAACGGCAACCGCCGTCATGTCATCGGCTATCTCCAGGATTTCCTGTTCGCGCCGGCCCGCGCGCGAAGCCCGGTGAAGGTCCTGTCGGGCGGGGAGCGGAACCGGCTCCTGCTCGCGAAGCTCTTCACGCAGCCCTCGAACGTGCTCGTCCTCGACGAACCCACGAACGACCTGGACATCGAGACCCTCGACCTGCTCGAAGAACTCCTGATGGAGTATCCCGGCACCGTGCTGCTCGTGAGCCACGACCGCGAGTTCATCAATAATGTCGTGACGAGCACGCTGGTGCTCGAAGGAGAAGGCAGGGTAAGCGAATACGTCGGCGGGTATGATGACTGGCTGCGTCAGAGTCAAAGGCGGAACGACGATGCGGCGATCCCCTCCAGGATCGACGAAAAAAAGAGTGCGCCGGCTCCGCAGAAGGAAAAGCCGCGCAAACTGAGCTTCAAGGAACAAAAAGAGGTCGAGACCCTGCCGAAACGCATTGAAGAACTGGAAGCGGAACAGCAGCAGATCATCGCGATGATGGCTGACCCGGCTTTTTACCGCGAAAGCGGCAGCAAGGTTGCGGAAACGAAAGCACGGCTTGAATCCCGGGAAAAAGAACTTGCGGAAGCGTATAAGCGGTGGGAGGAATTGGAGGCCCTGAAATAAATCCTGACAAGGTCCTCGCTGGTTTCCACGATGCTGGCATAGAGCGCGCTGATCTTCTTATTTTCATGGAGTTTCTGCAAGAGGTCCGCTAGTGGTCGGTCTGATGACATGCCCTCACCCTTCCTGCCTGAATCCGGATTTTCTTTTCCCCGTACAATTCAACTATATCAAAAAAATACAACGAGCGCACAATCCGGAGAAAATTCCAGGATGCTTTTCACCGCAGGCAGGAAATCACTTCTTCTTGTTCTTCAACAGGTCGGCGAGGCCGGAGAAGGGTTTGTACGTGGATGGTTGCCCGCTGTCGCCGGGCCTGGCTGTGCCGAAGGTCTGTTCATCAAGATACTCCTGGTGTTCATTATCGTGGCAGTAGAGGCAGAGGAGCTCCCAGTTGCTCCCGTCAGGCGGATTGTTGTCGTGATTGTGGTCCTTGTGATGGACCGTGAGTTCGCGAAGTTTCCTGCCCGCAAATTCCCGGCCGCACCGCGCGCAGATATGGGGATACATCCCGAGCGCCTGCTCCCGGTACTCCTGCTCCCGGAGCTTGCGATTGCGCCGGGCCCCGGCTATGATCTGGTCCTGCTTGTCGTCCTGTGATGACATGTGGATGCCCTGGGGAAGTTGCCGGCCGTTAAAAAATTACGCCTGCCGGGCCGCGACCGCGCTTTCCTGAACCGATGCGAAATAACCGCTGATCTCCCTTTTCACCTCGTCGGCGCTCGGAAGCAGATTGATCCGTGTCCTGAATTCCGCGCCGCCGTGCAGTCCCTTGGTATACCAGCAGAGGTGCTTGCGCATCTCCCGTACGCCGAAATTCTCACCCAGAATTTCGATCATATCGTTCAAGTGTCGGAGCATGACTGTTTCCCGCTCGTCGAGCATCGGAGGGGGCGGAACGACGCCGGTTTCCAGATACTGCTTTGCCTCGCGGAAGATCCACGGATATCCCTGGATGGCCCTCCCGATCATGACGCCGTCGCATCCCGTCTCGTCCATCATCCGCTTCGCGTCCTGCGCCGACCGAACATCTCCGTTCCCGATCACGGGAATGCCGACGGCGTCCTTCACCTCTTTGATCATGCCCCAGTCCGCAGCGCCGGAGAAGCCCTGCACTTTGGTCCGTCCGTGCACCGTCACTGCGGCGATGCCGATGGATTCCGCCGCCTGCGCGAGATCGACGGCCACCAGGTTCCGGGCGTCCCACCCGAGCCGGATTTTGACCGTAACCGGGACTTTCGACGCTCCCACAACGGCGGACATGATCTCTTTTGCGAGCCCGAGGTCGCGCAGCAGGGCCGAGCCTGCGCCGGACTTCAGGATCTTCGGCACGGGACACCCCATGTTGATGTCGATGAAATCCACTGCTCCCTGGGACAGGATGTGCGTTGCCTCGGCCATGGACGGGGGTTTCGAGCCGAAGATCTGGAACACGACGGGCCGCTCCGCGGGGTCGGTGCGAAGCATGCCATGGGTGCGTTTATGCTCCCGGATCAGCGCTTCGACACTTACCATTTCGGAGAACACCAGGCCGGCCCCGAGCTCCTTGCAGATCCTGCGAAAGGGAAAGTCGGTGATGCCCGCCATGGGCGCGAGCACGAGAGGGTTTTTCTTCAGAATTTCCCGGATCGACATGGAGCCATTATAACCGAAAGAGGTGAGAAAGCAAAAAAACTTTTCCCGATTGGAAATTCAGGCAAAGCTTCGACCCAAGGTGCTCAGGCGCGCTTTGTGATTGTATACCGTACTGACCGGGAGAGCGGAACCTTCGGATGAGATCGAACAAAAACCTCCACGCAGAAGTGCGGCAGGTTTTTTATTTTGCAGCAGCAGGAGAGGCTTATCGACGGGATAAGGCAGAAGAGAGCCGGTCCATGGGAGCGACAACCGCTTCACTATTTTCTGAATGTCTGATGGCACTGCACGCACCCGTCGAGCAGCTGCTTGGTGATCCGCAGCATTTCCCGCTGGTTCTTGCGGCGGGTTGCTCGGTCGAGCGCGTCGAGCTTTTCGTGAAATTTGGCGTCCCGCTCGGTAAATTCCTTGGTGCGGGCGGCATTTTTCGGCAGAGTGACCGTTCCGGCGCGCATGCCTTCGCGGGTTTTTTCCATGGCGCCGTGCAGGGACTCGATTGCTCCCTGTACTTTTTCCGTATCACCCAAAGCTGCGGCGGAAACGATATCGCGGAACGCGGCGTCGAGAGCGGTCATTTCCTCGATCAGCGGATTTGTCGAGGCAGGCGCAGGTTGTGTCGATCCATGAACATGGTGCTGCTGTTCGTTATGTGCGGAAGATATCTCTGGCGGGAATCCTGCAATCAGGAGCAGGGTGAAAAAGTAGACCGTTTTCCGCAGAATGCGCTTCATTCTTGCCTCCTCGTTCAGCTGACCTGGCCGGTGATCGTTGCGCGTAACGGGAGGCATTATAGCAAAAAATCCGCGTGTTGACACTAATATTCGGGAAAAAAACCCCGGAAGCTTTCGCTGTCCGGGGCAAGGGGAGAATGGGTAACGAGAAGCGTGTCAGGGCTTCTCAATAGTCGAGCGGCCGTCCTTATCGATATCGACTTTCGCGTTCATGAATTTCACGTTGTAGCCTTTTTCCTTAGCTATATCAGGAGAACGTAAGCCTTATTATTACTGCTGGGAAAACCGGGTGAGACGAATGATATTTTCTGTTGCAATTTACAACTACTATTATAATACAGCCTTAACTATAGTCAAGGAAAATATAAACTCTGAAACTCAGCTGCGTACGTTGCCTTGGCCGAAGAAAGGGCGTAAAATTACAGGCGATGTTCCGATTCAAGAGAAAATCCTTGACAATAATAGGCTTATCTTATATATTCAATATTCTTTGCCGAGCGGGTGTTTTCCATGTTTGATTCCTTAAGTGGTAAGTTAGAGGCTGTTTTTAAGAAACTGCGCGGCAGGGGCGTCCTTAAGGAAGACGACGTTAAAGAGGCCCTGCGCGAAGTGCGCCTTGCGCTCCTTGAGGCTGATGTCAACTTCAAGGTCGTAAAGGACTTTATCGGCCGTGTGCAGGAACGGGCAGTCGGCCGGGAAATACTTTCGAGCCTGACGCCGGGCCAGCAGGTCATCAAGATCGTCCACGAAGAACTGGTGGCGCTCCTGGGCGGGACCCAGGCTAAGCTTCACTTGTCTCCGAACCCGCCGACGGTCATCATGCTGGTCGGCCTGCAGGGGTCGGGCAAGACGACGACTGCCGGCAAGCTGGCCAGGAATTTCAAGAAGGATGGACGCAGGGTCCTCCTGGTGCCCGCTGATACGCGAAGGCCCGCAGCAGTCCAGCAGCTGATCACCCTTGCCAGGCAGGTGGGGGTGGATGCCTATAGTTCGAGCGAGCAGGACCCGGTCGTTATCTGCCGGCAGGCGGTGAAGCAGGCGGCCTCCTCTCTGTTCGAGGTTGTGATCCTTGATACCGCGGGCCGGCTCCAGATCGACGAGCCGCTCATGGAAGAGCTCCGGCAGATCAAGGCCGGAGTGAAGCCGCACGAGATCCTGTTCGTTGCCGACGCGATGACCGGCCAGGAAGCCGTACATATCGCCGAAAAGTTCAACAACTCCCTCGGTTTCGACGGGGTGGTCTTGACCAAGCTCGACGGCGACGCCCGGGGCGGCGCGGCGCTTTCGGTCAGGGCCGTGACCGGCAAGCCGCTGAAGTTCACGGGGATGGGCGAGA
>JAJXTW010000172.1 GCA_021783455.1 Nitrospirota bacterium
AGGCGAAGCAGCCTGAAAAGGCCTATGAATATGCGTCCAAGTACGTCGAGAAGGAAACCGATCCTGTGGCGCGGCAGAGGGGCTATGGATACCTGGAGCATCTTAAGCAAGTTTTGCATCGTTGATGCTCGCAGGGTCTTCGATTTCCTCCCTCATTCGACGGGTTTGTCCTCCCCGACGGCAGGCCATAAGGGCTCGTCGTTCAAAATATTTTTTTTGAGCATAAAAGTCCGCTAGTTTGCCGCTCATTATTCAGGAGCCGCATCCCTCGTCCGTCGCTAGTCGTCTTGTCTTTCTTGCGATTTCCTTGCAATTTTCACTGTTCTAACATAGAATCAAAGAAGCGAGGTATTCGCTCGCAATTGGCCTATGGATGACGATCTTCTCGCAAGATATCTCAATTTTTTAGCCGTGGAAAAAGGGCTTGCCCGCAATACTCTTGTCTCCTACGAGCGGGACCTGCGCAAGTATTTCATTTTTTTGAAGGTTAAAAATCCTGATGACGTTACCCTATCTGACGTCTCCTCGTTCCTTGCGAACTTATCGTCATCAGGGATTGCAGCGCCGTCCATTGCGCGGTGTCTTGCCGCAGTTCGGGGTTTTCACAAATATCTTCTCATTGACGGATTGGCGCAAAGGGACCCGACCACAAACCTGGAAACGCCGCGCGGCTGGAAACGTCTTCCCAAAACGCTTTCCAGCATCGACGTTGAAACGCTGCTGAACCAGCCCGAGTCTTCGACGCCGATCGGAATTCGCGATAAAGCAATGCTGGAACTGCTCTATGCCACGGGGCTCCGGGTCAGCGAGCTGGTCGGTCTCAAACTGAATGATATTAATTTTGAGCGTGGCTATCTTATCGTGGTCGGCAAAGGATCGAAAGAGCGCGTAGTGCCCCTGGGAGAGACCGCCGGCGCCATTGTGCAGGAATATCGGGAGCGGGCGCGCCGGTCATTGCTCAAGGGCCGGGATTCGGACCATCTGTTTATCAGTTCTCAGCGCCGCGGGATCACCCGCCAGATGTTCTGGGAACGGATCAAATATTATGCCCGGAAGGCAGGCATAGGACGGAATGTTTCGCCGCACACGCTGCGGCACTCTTTCGCCACGCATCTTCTCGACAACGGCGCGGACCTCCGCGCGGTACAGGCCATGCTCGGCCATGCGGATATCTCCACCACACAGATCTATACCCACGTGTCCCGGGAGCGGCTGAAAAAGATACACGAGAAGTACCACCCGAGGGGGTGAGGGCAGAGGGCAGAGGGCAGAGGGCAGAGGGCCCATTGCTCCATGCGCTATGCCCTCTGCAGGTACGTTTATGGAAGTCATTACCAGTCATACGAACGCGGACTTCGACGCCCTGGCCTCCATGGTTGCGGCGAAGAAACTCTATCCTGAAGCGAAACTGGTTTTCCCCGGTTCCCAGGAAAAGAGCATGAGGGATTTTTTTCTTGAGTCCGCGTTTTACGCCCTGGAAATCGAGCGTTTGAAGAATGTGGACGTGGAAAGCATTACCCGGCTTATTATTGTCGATAACCGCACTCCAGGCCGGCTCGGCAAACTCGCCCAGGCATTGCAGCGGCCCGGCGTTTCAGTCCATATCTACGACCATCATCCGCAGGCTGACGGGGATATCAAGGGAGAGAAGGAAATCATCGAGCAGGTAGGGGCCACGACAACGATCATGGTCGAGCTCTTGAGGCAAAAGGGGTTTCCGGTCAGCGCCCTTGATGCGACGATTTTCGCGCTCGGGATCTACGAGGAAACGGGTTCGCTCACCTTCGTGTCCACGACGGAGCGAGACGTGCAGGCCGTGGCGTATCTCCTTTCAAAAGGCGCCCAGCTGAATATTGTCGCGGACTTCATCTCCCGGGAGCTTACCGCTGAACAGATATCCATCCTGAACAAGCTCATCGAATCCGCAAAAAGCTACGATATTAACGGCGTACGCGCTGTCATCTCGGTCTTGTCGGTCCCGCAGTTTATCCCGGACCTTGCCAATCTTGCGCACAAGATCAGGGACATGGAGAGCCTCGATGTGCTGTTCCTGGTCGTCCAGATGGGGGACAAGACCCACGTCATCGGCCGCTGCAGGATCCCCCAGGTGAACGTCGGCATCGTTCTTGAGGAACTGGGCGGAGGCGGGCACGCAACGGCGGCATCGGCCGTGGTCAAGGACATGACCTACCTCCAGACCCGGGAACGCCTTATCGACCTGTTGCGGCGTCACGTCAAGCCTGGTCCTGTTACCGGCGACATCATGACCGCGCCGGTAAAAACCATCCCTTACGGCAGTACCATCGCCGAAGCCGGAGAGGCCATGACGCGGTTCAGCGTGAACGTGCTGCCGGTCCTTCGCAGCGGTTCATTTCAGGGCATCATTTCCCGCGAGATCGTGCAGAAAGCCCTGTTTCACGGTCTGGGCATGCAGAAGGTCGAGGAGTTCATGACCACGGGCGGTCCGGTTGCGTCGCCGGATATGCCGATGAGCCGGGTGGAGCGGATCATGATCGATGAACACCAGCGTTTTCTCCCGGTCCTCGACAAGGGCGGCGCGCTCGTCGGGGCCATCACCCGCACGGACCTTCTCCGTTCGCTGCACGAGGAGCGGCTCGCGGACGTCCCCGAAACGGAAGAAACCTCGCTTCGTTCCGGCAGGACCGTCAAGGGGTTGATCGAAGAACGGGTGCCGCCCGAGGTCCGTGAGGCCCTCCGGCAAATCGGCGAGGTGGCCGACGGCAGCGGCTTCCCCGTCTACCTCGTCGGCGGGATCGTACGGGACCTCTTTCTGCGCGTGCCGAACCTCGATGTCGATATCGTTGTCGAAGGAGACGGCATTATCTTTGCGGGCATGCTGGTGAAGCAGATCGGCGGACGTATGAAGACCCATCAGAAATTCGGGACCGCGGTCGCGGTCCTCCCCAGCGGACTGAAGATCGACATCGCCACGGCGAGGCTCGAATATTACGAGTCGCCCGCCGCCCTGCCCACGGTGGAGCTCTCGTCCATAAAAAAAGATCTCTACCGCAGGGATTTCACGATCAACACGCTTGCTGTCCGGCTGAACCGCACGCGCTACGGGGAACTGATCGATTTTTTCGGCGGGTTCCGCGACATCAAAGATAAAACCATCCGCGTGCTGCACAGCCTCTCCTTTGTCGAGGACCCCACCCGCGTGCTCCGGGCCATCCGTTTCGAGCAGCGCTTTGACTTCCATCTGAGCAAGCACACCCAGAACCTGATCAAATCCGCCGTGGCCATGGAGCTGTTCAACCGGCTGACGGGCGAGCGGATCTATACGGAGCTTGTGCTCATGTTTTCCGAAGCTGAACCGGTAAAGGCCCTGCGGCGCATGAAGGATCTCGATCTTTTGCAGTTCATTCACCCCGGCCTGAAGGGGTCGGCTGAACTCGAAGGACTCTTTGTGAGTATCGGAGAGACGCTTTCCTGGTTCAGGCTGCTCTATCTGGATATCCCGGTTGAAAAATGGTTCATCTATTTTATGGGCCTTTTCGACCGGCTGAAGGACACGGCAGCGGAGGAGGCTTTGGAACGGCTTGCAGTCCCCGCCAGGATCCGGCTGCGCATCAAGCAGGCGCGCGTGCGCACCCGTGAAGTACTTTACCTTTTTTACAAAGAACAGCAACTTCCCTCAAGCCGCGTCTATGACCTGCTCGCGCCGCTGGACGTCGAGGCCTTGCTGCTCATGATGGCAAAAGCGAAGCAGGAGACGGCAAAGAAATACATTTCCCTTTACCTGACCCACCTCCGGAACGTCAAAATCATGCTGAGCGGAGACGACCTCAAGAACCTCGGCCTCCCGGCTGGGCCGCGTTACCGCAAGCTCCTTGCCGAGCTCCGGGACGCCAAGCTCGATGGACTTGTTCGGAACCGCGAGGAGGAGCTTGCGTTTGCGAGAAAGAAAATCGGACTGGCGTAAAAGCTCACCTGCCATAACTTTTTATCCTTTTGTCTTCCGCCTGGTTACCGGGGCATTTTCGGGGTATTGATATTCTCTCATGAGTATGATAGCGTCATTTAGAAAGCTGCACGGACAACTCCAGAAACGAGCTGCTTTACCTGTACGGGAGACAAGGCGATGGACCTGTTCGACCGCATCTATTGTCTGCATCGGATATTGCGGCAAGCGCGCTATCCGGTGCCGCGCCATGATCTGCAGGAACGGCTCGAATGCTCGCGCGCCACGATCATTCGCATCATCCGCGATATGCGGGACTGCCTCGGAGCGCCGATCGAGTACGACCGTGACGCTTCCGGCTACCATTATAACCGGGCTGATGGGCAACCCTACGAACTGCCCGGCCTGTGGTTCAATCCCTCAGAGCTTCATGCGCTGCTTACCGTCCAGCGCCTCCTGTCCGAGCTCCAGCCCGGCCTTCTTGAAAGCCATATAGCGCCGCTGCGCGAACGCATCGAGCGAATACTCAAGTCCAGGGACGATCCCCAGGGAGACATCAATAGCCGCATCCGCATTCTGAGCATGGCTTCCCGCCGCGCCGACCCTGCGCACTTCCCCATTGTGGCGGACGCCGTGCTTCGCCGCAAACGCCTGAACATCATTTACCATGGCCGTGTTGATAATAAGACAACCGAGCGAGTGGTTTCCCCCCAGCGCCTGGCCCATTACCGGGACAATTGGTACCTTGACGCGTGGGACCACGAGAAGCGGGCGCTCAGGAGCTTTTCCATTGACCGCCTGAAGCAGGTGCGCGTTCTCGACAAACCTGCTAAAGAAATTCCTGAATCCAAACTCAATGCACATTTCGCCTCCGCCTTCGGCATCTTCGCGGGCAAACCCAAGCACATAGCCGTCTTGCGCTTTACGCCGGAGCGCAGCCGCTGGGTTGCCGATGAAACGTGGCATCCAAAGCAGAAGGGCCGGTTCGACAACGAGCAGTACGTTCTTGAGGTCCCGTATGCGGACCACCGCGAGCTGGTCATGGAAATCCTGAAGCACGGGCCGGAGGTGGAGGTCATCGCGCCGGATGCTCTACGGGCGGAAGTTGTAAACTTGCTGAGCAAGGCGTTGTTGCGGCAGGAGAAGATAGGAATGGAAGGTAAACGGAAAGCTCCAAAAATCGGGATGAAGCAAAAGAAAATATAAAATTGACAAGCTCATGTTTTGAGCCTGGGGCAAAGTAGAATATCAAGATAGAAACACTATATGGAGCTAAACAATGTCAGAATGGTTTGCACATTCAGAAAACGAACTTAACGCAAAACACTTATTAGCAAAACACCTGAGAGAGACTGCTCAGCTTGCGGAATCCTTTGCTTGTGAAGAAAGCTATAAACCCTTATTTAAAATGACAGGGTTGTTGCATGACTTAGGCAAGTATCAACCGGCGTTCCAGAATTATCTTATAAACGGAGGGCGGCGCGGAAGTGTTCCTCATGCCTCGTGGGGAGCCGGATATGCGAGTAAATTCAAAATTCATGAAGCATCAATAGCAATTGACGGGCACCATAAGGGAATACCGGACAAAGCTGCATGGAAGAGCGACACAAACCCATATGCGCACGACGATGTCTCTGATTTCAATGGCGTGGTGAAAAATTATTTGGAGGATGTTGGCATTGAAGAGTCCAGTATCAAATCACTGAAGGCCATATCTTTTGGCAATGGGCTTCAGAGGGAAATATTTGTCAGATACCTTTATAGTTCGCTTACTGACAGCGATTGGCTTTCTACGGAAAAGCATTTCAACCCCGAAAAATCGGCAATGCGTCCTGAATTTGTGATGCCTGTTGATATGATGATCGACAAACTGGAATTGGAATATTCTGTGAAATCGAAAGAAGGTGAAATCAACCAGCTGCGTAATAAGGCGCGTGAGGAGGCTGTCAGCAAGGCTTTGTTGCCCATTGGTTTTTATTCGTTAGCGCTTCCAACCGGCATGGGGAAAACGCTGACATCGTTAGCATGGGCATTACGGCATGCAAAGCAAAATGAATTGAAACGTATAATAATTGTTCTTCCGTATATTAATATCATTGACCAGACTGCCCAGGAACTGAAAAGAATCTTGGGCGAAGAATGGGTTCTTGAACATCATTCCTCTTATAACGAAGAGAATAAAGATGGTGGAGATAAACATGAGGATTTGACATCCGACCAAAAACGAAAACAACTGGCTTGCGAAAACTGGGATTATCCCATTATTGTGACGACCACGGTGCAATTCTTTGAATCCCTATTCAGTAACAAACCGTCCAAATGTCGCAAAGTTCACAATATTGCGGAATCGGTTGTCATCTTTGATGAAGTTCAGTCACTTCCCAAGGAAGTGATAGTGCCGACCTTGCAAATGCTTGTGGATGTTCAGACAGTCATGAGGTCATCGTTCCTGTTCTGCACTGCCACTCAACCGGCCTTTGA
This sequence comes from Nitrospirota bacterium, assembly GCA_021783455.1. Taxonomy (GTDB): domain Bacteria; phylum Nitrospirota; class UBA9217; order UBA9217; family UBA9217; genus JAJYKN01. The sequence continues at coordinate 6,404 of JAJXTW010000172.1, forward strand.
AAAAAGACCAAGGT
>JAJXTW010000173.1 GCA_021783455.1 Nitrospirota bacterium
GGGATCCAGACCCGCTGTAGACTCATCAAGCAATAGGATCTCGTGCCCCATCGCAAGAAGCCCTGCAATGCAAATCCGCTTCTTCTGGCCGAAGCTCAAGTGGTGGATAGACTTCTTTGCATAACCGTCCATCTCAACCGCTGTCAAGGCGGCGTTCACCCGTCGTGCGACTTCGTCCTGGCCTAAGCCCATGTTCAGGGGACCGAAGGCGACATCTTCAAACACCACAGGAGCAAAGAGCTGATCATCGGGGTTTTGAAAAATCAAGCCGACCTTTTTGTAAATGTCCCTCGGGGCCAGCGTTCTCAGATCTTTGCCGTCAAGCAGAACAAGGCCTTGATACTCCTTCATCAGTCCGTCCATGAGCTTGAGCAACGTCGTTTTACCCGATCCGTTCGCGCCAAGAATGCCGGCGAATTCGCCCTTCCTTATCTCAAGCGAGACGTCGGACAGTGCCCGGGTTTCGTCGGGATATAGAAAAAGGTCTACCGTGACTGATAGTCTGACTACATTTTCCATAGTAATCCCGCCGCAATAATGAATAGGAATGAGACCGCGACCTCGGAATATTTAAAAGGCCTGTGATCGAGCATCGGCATGGTGCCGTCATATCCCCGCTGGACCATTGCCACGGTCGTATTCTGGCTGTTTTCAAAGGCCTTGAGCGTGAGCGATCCTGCCAGGACACCAAATGAATTGAGGCCGCGTTTGACGGAGGAATAGCCGAGCCGGTTCTTCTGGGCCGTATAGATCACCATTGCATCTTCAAACAGAACGAAGATGGACCGGTAGGCAAACATCATTATCTCAACAAAACCCCGGGGGACCCTGAACCACGAAAGGCCTGCCATGAGCTCATTGAACGGAGTTGTAAATCCCAGGACCGAAACAACAGACACCGCGCCGATGATCCTGCCGCCTATCAGGAGACCTTCGACAAGCCCGTCTTTATGACCGATAAGATTAAGGCCCATGAATTGCACCGAAACAAGCGTGTCTTTTCCCGAGAAAATGAATTTCAAGAGGAGCACGACAGCAGCAATGAACAACGGCTCGGAATATCTGAGGACAATCGCGCGCAAAGGTATCCTCAGCCTGATATCGAGAAAAAGGCAAAGCAGTGTTACGAGCAGAGGAAAGGCAAATCCCCGATAGCTCAATACCATGATAAGAATGCCGAGAAATACGAGGAGCTTTACTCTCGCGTCGACTCTTGTGAGCGCATGATCGTTCTTACTATATTCAGTGATAAAATGCAGTGGAGCCCCCTCCGGCGGGAGCCAGAGGCTCCCGCTAATAACGCGACCTCCCGCGGACTTCGGCGCATTACCCCCGGCGGGAGCCGGGGATTGCAAGTCGCGGGATTCAGTTATGATTCCTTTTTTGTGTTTGCAGATGCTTTTTCAGACATAAGCTTCCTCCAGTAATATCCCGCGGCAAATCCTCCCACAGCGCCTGCCAGAAGGAATACAAAAAGCTGGAGATCTCCCTGGCTTGTATTGATCAGCGGCGCATGCGCCTCCCTGCCCTGTTCTCTTGCATATTTTTCGACGACCGATTCGTCAACGCCTTGCCATCTCTCGGCGGCGAAAGTCGCCGTAGGCGGTAAACAGTAGGCAGTAAACAGGAAAAAAAATACTACTAATAATTTATCGCAACTTTGAACGTTGAACTTTGGACCTTGACCCTTCATGAGCGCGCCTCCTCCTGCCTGATCACACCCATCTTCACAAGAAGGTCAGGCCGCTTCTTATACAGCAGTACAACCATTCCGGCGGTCATCGCCCCTTCAAGGATCCCCAGGGGAAGCTGTGTGGGAATGAACGCAATGAGAATCTTATAGAACAGCGGCAGAAAAGGCGAATCGCCCCGTATGCCTGAGGCAAGTTCCGCCGACGTGGCGAGGTAGGTGGCCCAATCGGCCAACAATCCTGCAATGAAACCAGCAACCGCCATATTTACTTTCAGCGAACGCAATACCCTGAATATTATGTACCCTGTAAAGGAACCCACGATGCCCATTGACACGATATTCGCACCCCACGTGCTTAAGCCCCCATGTGAGAGAAAAAGCGCCTGGATGAGGAGCGCCGCCGCAGCAACGAGCACGCTTATCGACGGGCCAAGGAGTATGCCTGAAATGCCCGTTCCGCACGGGTGGGAGCAGGTGCCCGCCGTTGGCACGGGGATAGGCATACAGGAGATGATAAAAACCACTGCCGCCATGAGGCCGACAAGGGGCTTGATCGAAAGATCGGCTGCCGAGAGCTTCTTGAGCCGATAGAGGCCGAAAGCCACAAAAGGCGAAGCAACAATAAACCAGAGCCCTGCCCATTTGAAAGGTAAGATGCCTTCGGAGATATGCATGGCATGGGCGTTAGAAGCAGTAAACAGTATACAGGAGACAATATACAGGAAAGGCAGGGATTGATACCTTTGAACTTTGAAGTTTGAAGTTTGAAGCTTCATTACATCCCCTCCCCCGCTATTTTCAACAAAGCGTTCACGATCGACACTGCCGCGGGCGTGCCGCCTTTTCTGCCCAAAGCAGTAATAAAAGGGTACTTTTGCTCAGCGAGAAGCGCCTTTGATTCAACGGCCTTCACGAACCCCACCGGCACGCCGATGACAAGCAGTTCAGCGTTCCGGGTTCGGAGTTCAGAGTTTGCCAGAAGGTCGATCGTTCTGATGAGTGCCGTTGGCGCGTTACCGATGGCGATGATTCCGATGTTACCATTTTCCTGCAACGCCTTTTCTATCCCTATTTCCGCCCTTGTTTTACTCCCCGTCCCCTGATCCCCGGCACCCTGAGCAGCGGTATGCTGAATACTACAGATAACCTTCCCCCCCCACCGCGACAACAATCTTTTATTGATCCCGGTCCTCACCATCTCCACATCGGTCAGGATATCTTTCCCTGCCTTAATCGCCTTGAGTCCCTGGGCAACCGCGTTTGGATGAAAGGTCAGCGTGTCTTTGAATTCAAAATCAGCAGTGGCATGGATAACGCGCTGCACAATCGGCAGGCGGTCAGCGGGGATACAGCTCAGGTCCGCCTCAGCAGAGAGAATGTCGAAGCTCCTTTTTTCTATGGCCGCGGGCGCCAGGTCCTCGGCAGCGCTGATCCGCTCCATCACGATGTGGGCAAGCTTTTCATGAATTCCGAGCGGCTCGGTATAAATGAACTTCACGTCGCGATAGAGTCTCCGGGCATCCTCGATCATTCCGGGAATGTCCTTGGTCACATGCATCCCCGAGCTCAGGAAAAATGGATGGAGAATGACCTTCTTCGCTCCCTTATTAACGACTTCCCTTATGGTATCCATGATTCCCGGCTCCGCGAACTGGAGATAAGCGACCTTGACGCAATCCTCCGCGCAACCGGCATGCAGCATGTTGTGCAGCATCGCGCCGACACGCTCCAGGTTATTTGCGTCCTTTTTCGGGCTTCCATGCCCCAGCAAAAGTATGCTTTCCATCATGCGATTTTGTCTCCTTTGATAAAAGCCGCGAACTGTTGCGCGATGTGCCTGTTGCTGCCGAAATGGACATGGATGTAGCTCGCCAAGGTGTTCTTATAACGAAATCCCTGAGCACTCATTGGCTGTCCTTTCGAGTCGGCTGTTGAATAAACATTCTCCCGGCCCCCGGAATCACTGATCTCCGAATAGTGAAATTCGTGCCCCCGGCACCTGGCGTCTTTGCTCCCCAGGATACACTCCTCGTTTAAGACTATTTCACGGTAGCCCAGTCGCGGTTTTTTCATCATCTGCGTCTCAAAGGGGAACAGGCCTGCCATGGCGAAGAACCTATTGTCAAAATCACGGATGCCTTTCGAAAGATACATAAGCCCTCCGCATTCCGCATAGAGAGGTTTCCCTGCGTTTGCCCATTTGCCGATTGACTCAAGCATTGAGGCATTACGGGAAAGCTGATCAGCATGGAGCTCGGGATATCCGCCGCCGATATAAACAGCATCAACATCATCGGGGATCGCCGGATCAGCGAGAGGGCTGAACCGGATGATCTCCGCGCCAGCGTCGCAAAGCAGGTCCAGGTTGTCCTCATAATAAAAATTAAAAGCCTTGTCATAGGCAACGGCGAGTTTGAACCGCTTATTACCGTGAGCTTTCTGCTCCCTCTTCAGCGTTCTGGAACGATCGGTATTCAGATTTACCACCCCGGCATTCCGAAGGAGCTGGTCGAGATCGATATGCTTAAGGACCGTTTCCGCAAGCCTGTCGAGGTTCTCCCCCGTAAGGGGGGTCTCCTCGGCAATGGTAAGTCCGAGATGACGGTGTGGGATCTCGAAGTTCAGGTCTCTCGGAAGATACCCCAGAACAGGCACATCATGGACACTTGCCTTCAGCCTGCTGAAATGATTTTCCGAAGCAACACGATTGAAGATCACACCGGCAAACCGAACGCCACGCGCCGCCTCTTCGCCGTTCATTCCGCATTCCGAATTCCAAATTCCGAATTCCTTGAACCCTTTCACGAGCGCTCCCGCGCTCTCAGCCATGCCGTATGCGTCAACCACAAGAATGAGCGGAGCGTGAAGAAGACGAGCCAGACTCGCTGTGTTGAGATCACCGTCGTACATGCCCATGACGCCTTCGACCACCGCAATGTCGGCATCCGCGCTGTGCCGGGTGAACGTCTCGGCCACGTAATCCCGGCCGCACATCCACTGGTCGAGGTTCCGGGACGGCCTGTCCACGACAAGCCGGTGAAGCCCGGCATCGATGAAATCGGGACCGGCCTTGAACGGCTGCACCGTGAGGCCTTTTTTTCTCAAGGCCGCGAGAATGCCGAGGGTGACCGTTGTTTTACCGCAGCCGCTGTGCGTCCCGGCGATTACGATGCCCGGCATAGTTGCGCAACCTCCTCCATCAAACGTGCGTTCTCCTGCCGGGAACGAACGGCGATCCTGACGTAGCCCCTGCCCAGGCCTTCGAAGTTCGAACAATCCCGCACGAGAATTCCCTTCCTATCCAGCTCTCCTATTACTGAACCGGCATTCCTGAGGTGGAGTAGATAGTAGTTGGCATCCGACGGCCAATAGGCGATGCCCAAACCTTTGAAGCTTCTTTCCAGGAACTGTTTCTCACGCGCGATCAGCGCGAGCGAAGCCTCGCGATACGCTAAATCGGAAAGCAGCGCTTTCCCCGCCGCAAGCGCGAGATTGTTCACGGACCACGGTTCCTTGTACTGTTTCAGCCGCTCTGCCAGCTTTGCCGGGAAAACGCCGAAACCGAGCCTGAGTCCCGCGAGCGCGTAGAACTTTGTCATCGATCTCAACACGACGAGGTACGGGTTTTTGGCAACGGAACTAATGACCGACTCGTCGGCGCAGAAATCGATAAAAGCTTCATCGACCACAAAGTAACACCGAAGTTTTCGCGCGGCATCCGCTATCTTCAGGATAGCACGCTTCTTCACCAGCCTGCCCGTCGGATTATGGGGGTTGCAGAGAAATACGAGTTCGCACTTCGGCCCCCTCTTTCCGGAATACCTTCCGGCCATGGCATTGATGAATGCCTCCGGGTCGACGGCAAAATTATCTTCCCGTCTCAGCGCATACCGCACCACCGAGGCCCCGCTGTTCATGCTGCATGCTCTCTCGTATTCCGAGAATGCCGGCGCGGTCACAAGCACCCTTTTCGGCTTCAGCACCTTCGGCAGCAGGTAGATCAGCTCAGTGCTGCCGTTGCCGCATATTACCGAGCCGGGATTGATGCTGTAATGCCGGGCAATCGCCGATACCAGCGATTCCGCGTACGGCTCCGGGTAATGCGGAACGAGCGCGATATGCTCCTTTATTGCCGCCACAGCGGCCCGTGGCATCCCTTTCGGGTTGATCGACGCGCTGAAATCGATGATCGCGCAGGGGGCGCAACGGTTCTCCCGGCATTTCTCATAAATATTGCCGCCGTGTTCTCTCATAGGTTCATCCTGAACGACAGCACGGCAGCCGAAGTGAGAACGGCGATGCCGGCTGCGAGCACAACAATTGAAACGGCCTGCGTTGATGCCGTGCGGTAGTCTCCTGCCGCATTATCTCCGATAAACGGCTTCTGCACGAGAACGCCGCCGTAAGTTGATGGCCCTCCCAGCCTGACACCGAGGGCTCCCGCCATGGCCGCCTCCGGTATGCCGCTGTTCGGACTCGTGTGGTTCCTGCCGTCACGTCTCATTATTCGGAAGGAATTCCGGGCCAGTGAAAACGCGTTTCCCGGCCTCCGCAGAAGAAAATAACAAAACGAGGCGAGCACGACAAGCAGACCGGTCAGCCGGGCCGGGATGAAGTTCGCAATATCATCGAGCCTGGCAGCGGCCCAGCCGAAAGAGAGGTATTTTTCACTCTTGTAACCGACCATGGAATCAAGAGTGTTGAT
>JAJXTW010000174.1 GCA_021783455.1 Nitrospirota bacterium
CTGCTTTTCCATATTCGGCGAGAAGTCGGATTCTATGCTGAAGAGCTCGGCAAGCAGTTCGCTCATACAAGGGATGTCCCCCGGCTGTGCGGGACGAACAATAATATCCACGCTATTGTACCCCAGGTCCCTTTTCTCACGGGTCGGTACAAAGCCACAAAGGACGACCAACGATAACTTCATTTTTGGGAAGCTTTTCTTCGTGGCGACCTGTGAGACAGACCCGCAGTTACAATTACGCAGTTACATGCACATGACATTTCTTCGTGCAGGTGCGCGCGCACGCTTCGCATCCAATGCAGTTCTCGGGCCGGGCAACGGACATGACCTTGTTCCCCATGTCGTCGCCGTACTCGTCTTCGCCCTCGAAGGGTTTTTCGATAAGCTCCAGCACGTCGAAACCGCAGACCTTGTAACAGCGGCCGCAGCCGATGCACTTGTCGATCTCGATCGAATTGACGAACTTCGGTGTCCAGGGCTTGCCGCCCCGGGTTCTTCCGGTAATAGGTGACATTTTTCAACTCCTGACTGTTAAGAACGATCAGTAACCACTGGTCCGCTCCGCGGACACACGGTAAAAAAGATCTGTTTGTCTTTTAGAACAGTGTTCATCTGTGTGTCCCGATGAAGTCGGGACCCGTGGTTGCATAAGAGCTTGTTGTTTTACGCAATCGCCTCGCCGTTCTTCTCTCCCGTCCTGACCCGCAACGCTCCCTCAATGGGCGACACAAAGATCTTGCCGTCTCCGGCCTTGCCGGTCTTGTTGATTTCGATGATGGACTTGACCACCGTGGTCACGACATCGTCAGGGACGACGATCGTAAGCTGCCTCTTGGGCACAAAAAGCGCCACCTTCGGCAGCGTATGGTCGAGCGCATAAGCGGACGGCGTGGACTTCAGCTTCACTGCCGTGCAGAAGCTGTCCGGCATCTCTGAATCCATTTCAGCGCACATGGCGCCTCGCTGCCGTCCCCGGCCTTCCACGCTCTGGATCGTGAGCGACGGATAACCGAGGTCGTCAAGCGCCTTTTTCGTTTCCGGGAGCTTGTCCCGGCGTATGATAGCGGTGATTTCTTTCATTCGTTTGCCTCCTGAATATGATGAGACGACGGAGGCGCAGAGAGCATGGCGCACGGGGCAAAGGGTTGAAACGCTCTGCGCCCTGCTTCATGCCCTATGCCGGGACTCCGTGTCGGTATTTACTTTACAGCCCCGCTTCCCCGGTCCTGACCGTGTATGCGCTTTCAACAGGGCTGATAAATATTTTCCCGTCCCCGATGAAACCGGTCCGGGCCTTGTCCTGGATCACCTTCATTACCTTGTCCAGGTCCTTGTCCTCCACAACCGTCATGATAAGCACCTTCGGCAGCTCGTCGTAATGCACCGGTCCAACGGTCAAGCCCTTCTGTTTTCCTCTCCCGAATACGGGCATCTTGGTGAGCGACGGGAAACCCGCGCCTTCGAGCGCCAGCACCACTTCCTGTTCCTTTTCCGGCCGTATGAATGCTCTGATCATTTTCATGGTTTATTCTCTCCTTCTTGTTTTTTATTCCTTAATCTGCCTGCACCCGGCGTTTATGAGCGGAACCGCGAATGCAGGGTAACTCCGGACTTTGAACTCCGAACGATTAACGGTTCATCGCCTTCCTAAGCCACGGCGGCGGCGACTGCCTGATCGTCTGACTGAGTTGGTAAAGAGCGCTCTCGATCGAAACGGCCTCTTTTACTTTCATAGGCATGATGCCCTTTTTCACAAGACGCGCCGCTGACGGTCCGCCGATCTCGGTAACATAAACAAGCTTGCAATCGGCAAGCCGGTCGACTTTGCTCTGGACAGCGTCGTCATGGAGGGGGCCCATGTCTTTCGTGTCCGTTACCGCCGTGTCCATGCCATCGGAAAATTTCCGCAGCTCAACAAGGTTAAGCCAGTTTTCCTTGAGTTCGTAAATCGCAAACATTCCCGCCCTGCCGAAATGCTCGTCCACCTGTTTTCCATCGGTTGTTGCGAATGCGACTTTCATACTTACCTCCTAACCCGGATAAGCCGGAACCAATTATGGTCTCACGCGGAGACGCGTTCAAATCAGATTCTGCTTTCTCCGCGATCTCCGTGCCTCCGCGTGAAATCATTTCCGTTATGACTCCTTCGCGGGAACGATGATCATGCGTGTCTTTTCATCAACAGATTCGCCATCTCATTGATCATCGTAAGTGTTCCTTGATATCCAATCATGACCTTTGCTGTGTACCCAAACCTTTTGTACACCGGGAACCCCATTTCGTAAAGCGACGCCTTGAGCCGTTTTGCCGTGCTCTCTCCATGGGAGCTTGAGATGAGCACGTCATACTCGCCCTCGATGGAATAGAAATCGCCTATCCTCACTTCTTGCGCGCGGATCCGGTCCGCGGCATCCGAAAGCGTGGGGATCACCACCAGGTCTATTGTGGCGCCCATCTCTTCAAGCCATTTCGACGTCTGGATTGCAAGGTCGGGTTCGAGGGCAAGGCAGATCCTCTTGCCTCCGAAAAAAAAATGCGCGTCACGCATGGCGTCCTTCAGGACCTTGCGCTGCCGTTGATACTTCGCAGGTACGGGCTTGCCGCTCACTTCCGCGAGCGTTTGCATCAGTTGATCCGAATCCGCGAGGCCGGCGACGCTGTCGAACATCCGGTACGGGGCGCCGAATTTCTGTTGCAGCAGTTTTGCCGCGGGTTCCATGCTCATCCCCAGGCCGATCGTGAACGATGCTTCGGCCATGGATGATAAATCCTCCACAGTCGTCCCTCCTGCTGCGAGGGGTGAAAAAACCTGCCTGCTCCCGTCAAGAGCAGACAGGTCCGGGAGGATGATCGGCCGTAAGCCAAACGCCTCCATGATTTCACGAAGCTCGGTAACATCTCCCGGAGTAAGATGCGACCCGACAATGACGTTGATTGAATTTGATTCCGCATTCCGCAATCCTGATTCCACAATTCCTATTACCGCCTCCACTGCCCTTGCGTACCCGGTCTCCAGCCCGCCGTCATAATCCGGCGTCGGGATATGGATTACCTTGACCCCCGACCCTTGACCCTTGACCCGCTTCACCGCTGTCGCGACATCATCCCCCTTAACTTCCGACAACCCGGAAGTGAGGACCCCGATGAGCGCCGGGTTGTTCTTCTCAGCAAACCCTTCTATGGTCTTGATCAGCTTGTCTTCGCTCCCCATAACCACGTCTTCCACAAAAAGCTTGCTTGCCGCGAGCGCGATGGGCTCGCGGAAGTGCTTGGTCAGGAGCACCTTGCCGAGGAACGTGCAGCCTTGGGCCCCGTGAATGATTGGCAAGGCCTGATCTATCCCCTGCAGCGCAATCGCCGCGCCGATCGACGGGGAGTGCTTGAGGGGATTGATGAGCACATCGTGTTTTAGTTTTACGTTTTCTTTTTTTTGTTTCGGGTGCGCTTCTTCGATTTTCTTGCCCCTTGCTCCTTGACCCTTGCCCCTTTCGTAAAATGCAATACTATTGGTGATCTGCTCCGCCAGGTTCACCAGCCCCGGATATCCGGCATAGGGAATGTGCCGCTCCTGGTTGACATCGGCAAAGGGATAGCCTTCCTTGATCGCCAGGTACTGGTTCCGTCCGCCGGCAACGAGAATATCGGCATTTCGCTCCTGCAATATCTTGAGCAGGTTTTTCGGCGACACGTCCTCGATGAGCGGCGCATCGGGACCGAGGAGCTCCTTCATCTTTTCTTCATCCTCGATCGTGCTCTTTTTCGTGCCCACGGCAACGAGCTCGATACCGAGGTCGCGCAGCGCGGAGATGAAGGACCAGCTCTTGACCCCTCCGGTGTACAGCACGGCTTTTTTGCTGCGCAGGTTTCTGAATGGTTTCAGCATTTCCTTGAGCTTTTTTTCTTCGCCCTTGATAAGCCTCTCGACGGATTCTGAAATTCCATGGTCTCCTGACTCCTGACTCCCGGCCACTGGCTTCTGAAGCTTTCCTGCTATCGCCCTCAGCGCCTTACCCGTCTCCGTGCTTCCGAAAAACGACACTTCCACATAGGGGATGCCGTATTTCCGCTCCATTTCCCTGGCCACGTTGATCAGCGCGCGGCTGCAGACCACCACGTTCAGCTTTGCCTGGTGCGCCCAGGTGATCTCCTCGAACGTGGAATCGCCGGTGATCCTCGACAGGACCCGGATGCCTGCCTTGGCGAGGAGCGGCTCCACAAGCCAAAGATCGCCGGCAATATTGTATTCTCCGATCAGGTTGATGTCCGTATGGGTCGTGACCGGAGATTCTCCGCTCCCGATCACGTGTTCGAGCAGGACTTCGCCGGCAATCCTGTTCCCGAGGTTTTTCGGACCCGCAAAACCCGGCGCGTTTACAGGAATCACGCGGACACCCAGAACATTCTCGGCCCGCTTGCAGACCGCGTCGATGTCTTCGCCCGTGAGCCCGCTCACGCAGGTGGAGTAGACAAAGATCGCCTTAGGTTTGATCGCTTCATTGGTCCGTTTGATGGCATTGAGGAGCTTCTCCTCCGAACCGTACACGATGTCGATCTCGCCCAGGTCCGTGGTAAACCCCATGGTATGGAGCACGCCTTTTGACGATTCCGTTCCCCGGCCTTCCCAGGTGTTGCCGCAGCACGCGATCGGACCGTGCACGATATGCGCGGTGTCCGCGATCGGCTGAAGCACGATCATGGCCCCGTCAAAGGCACAGGACTCGCCGCCGCGCGACCGGCAAACTTTATGTTTGTCGTCCGTTGAACAGGCGCTTGCGTTTAATTTGTCGATCGTGCTGACCATAGGAACTCCGTAACACGTTAGTCAGAATCCAGGAGCCTCTTACCTCTTATTTCTTACTTTTGGCTCCTGACCTCTGCTTCTCTATCTAATCACATCAAAGCTCGCCGAATTTTCCGTCTTCCGGTCCAGTTCGTCCAGGGCCGTGTTCACCAGCATCATAACGAGGTTGATCACCCCCTGGTAGCCGATGACCGGCTGGCGATGCAGATGATGCCGGTCGAAGAGCGGGAACCCGACGCGGACAAGCGGCGTGCCTGTATCGCGCGTAAGAAACTTCGCGTACGAGTTGCCGATCAAAAGGTCGACGGGATCGGTGAACAACAGCGAACGCAGGTGCCACATGTCCTTGCCGATGTAAACCTTTCCATTCGCGCCAAAGGGACTCGACGCCAAGAGCTCCTTCGCCTCAGCTTCGAAATGCTTGTCCCCGTTGGTGCAAACGATATGCACGGGCTCTCCGCCCATTTCCATGATAAGGCCCGTCATTCCAAGCAGCATGTCCGGGTCGCCGACCAGAGCATAACGTTTTCCGTGTACGTACGGGTGAGAATCCACCAGGGCGTCCACTGCCCTGCCTCGCTCGGCCTCGATCTCGGGCGGGATGGGTTTTCCCGTGAGCTTGGAAAGCTCTGCAAAGAACGCATCGGTGTTCCTGATGCCGATCGGAGAAAGCGTGAGCGTCTTCTGGCCCCACTCCTTCTGGATGTAATCCATGGTCTTCACGGTCGAATACTTCTGGAGCGCGACCGTGGCCAGTGCGTTCACCCCGTCCATGGCGTCGGGAATCGGCGTTCCGCCGGGGTAGAGCTTGTATTCGCCCGTGTTCGGCGAATCGAAAGTGTCGCTCACATCCGCAAGCACTGTGGCCTCGACGTTCATCAGCTTAAGCAGCCGCTTGATCTCATGGTAATTGCCGGTATAGGTATCGAAACCCGGAATGATGTTGATCTTTCCGTTCGCTTCGCCCTTTTTGCCCGTCCAGAGCGCTTTCAGGATGCCCCGCAGCATGTTGTCGTAGCCCACGATGTGCGAACCCACGAAGCTCGGCGTGTTCGCAAAGGGGATGAGCAGGTCCTGGGGCACAACGCCCTTTTCACGCGCCGTCTTGATGTAGGCGTTCAGGTCGTCGCCTATCACCTCGGCCATGCAGGTCGTCGAGACGGCGATCATCTTCGGCTTATACAAGGTGTATGCGTTCTCCAGGCCTTCCAGCATATTGTTCAAGCCGCCGAACACGGCCGCGTCCTCGGTCATGGACGTGGAGATCGCGGCAAAGGGCTCCTTGAAGTGGCGGCTGAGGTGACTCCGGAAGTACGCCACGCATCCCTGCGCTCCCTGCACAAAGGGCATGGAACCTTCGAACCCGGAAGCGCAGAACACGGCGCCCAGGGGCTGGCAGGCCTTGGCAGGATTGATCTTGATGTTCTCCCGCTTGAAGTTGAGCTCCTTATACTCCTCGGTCTTGGTCCACTCGGAGACCTCTTTCACCTTCTCCGCAGGCCAGCAGTTCTCGAACTCCTTCTTGCGTTCGAACTGTTCCTGATAGTCTTTCTGTTTGAACAGCTCGCTATGATCTCTGATTTTCATAATA
>JAJXTW010000175.1 GCA_021783455.1 Nitrospirota bacterium
GCATACCTTACTCACCAACTCATCCCGGGCACGGAAAGGACCTTCTACACCCGGTATGGAGACCTCTTCGCCTATGCCTGCGTGATCGCAAGTCTGATTATGCTGGCAACCGCCCGTAAGCGCGCTTCGAAATAGAACCTTTATAGATAGCCAAAAAATGATCGCAGGTTTTTTTATCGGCCTGCCGGCGGTAGGACTGCTTTCAGAAACTCCGTAGACTTGAGCCGTTTGCCGAGGATATGGAAGGTATGGTCGGAAAATGCCCGGTCCAGCTCCCGCACAATGCTGCTTGACGGCTTCAGCCGGGAGATCTTGTCCATCTCCATTCTGAGCGCCTGGTAGTAAAAACCGACTGCACCCGGAGAGAGCGTCACCTGCGGCTCGCCGGAAGAGACCATGCAAGCCGGGCAGAGGATCCCGCCCTTCATGCCGAGAAACACCATCTCCCCTTTTGGCTGAATCCCGCAGGACAGACAGTGGTCGAGCTTGGGCTGATAGCCCAAAAGCGACAGGAATTTGATTTTGAAGATATTCAGCAAAAAGAGCGGTTCTCCACCTTCGTCCAGAAGGTGCAGGATGTAGGAAAGGAGCAGAAATGCCTGTGCATTCCGTTCCCCGAGCGGCGACAGCTCCCGAACCAGTTCCAGCATCACGGCGCCGGATGCGGCCCGGCCCAGATCGCTGCCAATGGAAGCGTGCTGTTCAATGATGTCTACGGACTCAATCCGGGCGAGTTCCTGGTGCTCCCGCTCATAGAGATGGGCCCGGACGAGGGTGAAGCTCTCAAGACCTGCGCCGAACCGTTTAAAGGACCTGCGGGCGTTCTTGGCAACGCCTTTCAGCATGCCCCGGTCGAGGGAAAAAAACGTGACCAGTCTGTCCGCCTCGCCCAGGTTCATGCTGCTGATGATGATGGCTTCGGTTTTGGATTTCATGGAATGGGACTCAAAAAAGTTCCTGCTGGAGAGACGGGATGCAAACAGTAAATATGGAGCCTTTGCCCCGCGTTGTTTCAACTTTGATCGTTGCTTCGCATGCCTGTACCAGTTCCTGAACAATAGTGAGACCCAGGCCGATTCCGTTTCCCGACCCTCTGTAGAACCGCTCGAAAATGTGAGGCAGAGCTTTCCGGCTGATCCCGGAGCCCGTGTCCCTGACCGCAATTACGACGTGGTCGCCTTGGGCAGCGGCACTCACGGTCACCGTTCCCTCTTTCTTTACCGCTTTTGCTGCATTCTCTATGAGGTTTGACATGATCCCCATCAGGCACGCAGGATCAATTGACAGTCTGAGATTGCTCCCGCATTCCAGGTTGAAGGCAATAGCCTTATTTTGAACCGATGCGCGGGTATTTTCGATGACGTTGTTCAAGTAGGGAGCAAGTTCGATTGGTTGTTTTTGCAGCGCGCGACCGAGTGCTTGGGCCCGGGCAAGTTCATCCAATCCTTTGACGATCGTTGTGAGCCTGTCCGCATCCCCCGCGTGGGGCTGCATGTCCTCATCACCTGCGTCCGATAGCTCCTCCGCTGCGGCCTCTGCTGCTTCGTCTTCGGCAGCGGCAGCGTTTAACGCAGGTCCGTCGGAAGATTTTTCATCCTCTTCACTTGTCTCCGGCTCAGGGCCGGATAGCTCCAGCGCGCGCTCAGCAGCATGCGGCGCATCCTCGATGGCAGCCGGGGGAATGCAAGTTGCGCAATACGAGGCCGCGCTCCTGTCCGGCTCTGTTTCCAGGACCAGAGGGGCGGTTAATTGGCCAAACTTCCGAGAAAGGAGAACGCCCAGGGAAAATGCGATTCCGACCGTCAGGAACGACCAGACAAAGACAACGTTGTCGGAGGAGCTGATGAGGAGCACCTGTTTGAGGGAATGTCCGGAGAACAGTGCAACAAGAATAACGCTCGCGAGGACAAGAAATGTCCTCCATGGACTTCTGAACATAAAGACCTCCCGGGAATTCTACTGCAGTGTCAATCCGCGACGTGCATTATCGATTAAATTCAGCAAAGTTTCAATGAAAAACGTGCAGGTCCCGGCCTCAGAAGGAGCACCCTGCCCAAAAATCGGAAACGTTCTTCAAGATACCATCGGAAACAAGTTCGCTGACATCGGACTCGAACCAGTCGGAAGGAAAGGAATGGGAAAAGGCCGGCTGGACAAAACGGCTGTCCATCAGCACGATGAGGCCGCGGTCGACTTCGGAGCGGATAACTCTCCCTGCTGCCTGGATAGCCTTTGCCATTGCGGGTATGGCATAGGCATAATCGAAGCCCGCCTGGTATCGTTTCTGGTAATACTCCCGCATCTGCTCGCGCTCGAGATCGAAGGCAGGCAGCGGCGGTCCGATCACGAACGCGCCGATTGCCATCTCGCCCGGATAATCCACTCCCTCGGAGAAGGCGCCGCCCTGGACCGCAAACAGGATCGTGGGACTCGATCCTTCACGGAGGTGTTCGAGGACCTTCTCGACCTGGCCCGTCTTCATGTCACGTTCCTGTTTGAGGGCAGTAAAACCTTGCGGCAATTGAAACAGGGCCAGCACGCGCTCCAGGAATTCAAAGCTCGGGAAGAAGGCAAAATAATTCCCTGACCGCAAAGCAATTATCCGCTGCAGGACATCGGCAATCTTCGCATAGTTGCGCTCACGGTCCGAGTACTTGGTCGAGATCTGGGGAATGATCAGGAGTTTGCGATGCTCTCTCGGGAAGGGACTTTGAAATTCCTCGGTCTTGACGTTCCCCGGGTCGAGCCCGGAAAGCCTTGCGTAATACTCGAAGGGCTTTAACGTGGCAGAGAACCCGACCACCTGCTCGTACTCATCATAGCGTTCTGTGAGCATGGCGGAGGCGTCGCAGCAGGTGATCTTCATGATGCCGCCCGTCGAATGGGGATGATAGGTCGTGAAGAATTCCTCTTTCTCAGGGTCTGAGGCGTACTCAAGGGCTTCCGAGAATGCAGACCAGTAAAAACAAAGCTTCATAATGACATCGCCCTGTTGTATCTCGGCATCTGAATCAAGGTAGCGCGAAAGAAAAGAGTGGAGCTTTGCATCCTGATCGAGGAATTTCTCCGTTGGCGGATCGATCTTCCCGGGGGTTGCGCGTTCAGAATTGCATGATACGATCGTCTGAATGCAGGCGTCAAGGAGTTCCCCGGCCTCCGTCTGGAAGCGGGAGGGGACCGTGCGGACCTCTGCCCGCATCTGTTCGAGCGCAAGGCTGCTGAGCGCAGGCGAATAGTAGTCCATGGCACGGGACGGAAGATTGTGGGCCTCGTCGATAACGAGGTTCGGCTTCCCTGTCTGGTCGATAGCGATCACGGCAAGGCGCCCCAGGGCCGAGCGCGGGGCAAAAACATAATTGTAATCGCAGATGATGATGTCGGCCTCCTCTGCCGCATCGAGCTGCAGCTCGAAGGGACAGACCTGATGCTCCTGTCCCAGTTCGCGGAACATGCGGGCCGTAAGCTTCCTTTTCTTTGCAAGAATATCCAGAAGGCCGTGTTCATGCAGCTTGGTGTAATAGTCGTTGGCGTATTCGCAAAAGACCGGGTCGCACAGAGGCTCGTTCTGAAAACAGATCCTGCCCTTCGCCGTTATCGTGAGAGACTTGATCTTCGTGCCCGCATCATGAAAACGCATTACCGCATCCTCAGCGACCAGGTGCTGGCTGTTCTTCGGCGTAACATAGACCACCCGCTGGCCACGGCTGAGTGCTTCCCTAAGAACAGGGTACAGAACGCCAATGGTCTTTCCGAGCCCCGTGGGAGCTTGTATGAGCATCGGCCTGTGCTCTTCCATCCCCTCTTCTATGGCTTGCATGAGCTCGACCTGACCAGGACGGGGAACCTCGTAGGGGAAGGAAAAACCAAGAGTAAGCTTCCTGCGTCGAAGGGCGCGCTTTTCCGCCTTCCGTACTTCTGCAACAAGTTCGTCAAGGCGAAGGCCCAACCATTTTTCATAGAGCGGGAGATCGAGCGATAGTTCCAGGTCCAGGGAATCCCTGCTTCTGGTTGAGACGAGATGGAAGGAGAGCAAAGGGACAACATGGTGCTCCAACCGGAAGAAGTAGCCATAGGTCAAAAGCTGTAAACAGTAGGGGTGATCCATCGGGCTGCCGGAAAGCCGGCGCGCCAGGTCCCGGATGCTGAAACTCGTCTTGATTTCTTCGATCTTCGGTTGATCGCTTTTAAAGACCCCGTCCATCCGGCCGTCGATCCGGAACTGATAGCCTTCCCGTTCAAACACTCGACTGATGGCTACTTCGGCTTCGTAGGACGGAGCGGACGCGGCCCTCTTTTTCTGCACGCGGGCATGGATCTCCTGCCCTTCCGCAGCCGCCCGTCCATATCCTGAATGGGCCTCGATGCTCCCGATCCGGGGAACGGGAATGGCAAAATCGCGGAGCGCGACAGGGATGAGTTTTAATTCAACGCTCATAATGCTTATGACGAAAGGGGTACGCTTGCGATTCGCGATACGGCTCGGAGGGGGCAGCAGTTCGGGCTGATGCGCTAAAAAATTCTGTCGGGCGCGAAATATTGATCCCGGCTTAACCGGTTGAAAATCGATCGCTGAACCGCTATTTCGTATTGTCGGTGTTCACCAGTTTCTTTCTCCGGTGGTTCCATATATAGACCGTAACGATCGCCGTGCTCAGTGCGATCGCCCCGGCTAACGCCTGATGAGAATACCGCATGATCAGGTCCTGGTTCGCGCCGATGAAATACCCGATGAAGGAGAGCACCGTGACCCACAACCCCGCGCCGAGCAGCGTGTAGAGCGAAAATTTGACGTGGTTCATTCCCGCCAATCCCGCCGGGAGCGAGATGAGATGCCGCACCACGGGCAGAAGCCTGGCGATGAAGGTCGATATCTCGCCGTGGTCCTTGAAAAACCGTTCGACCTGCGCGAACTTCTCTTCCGTGATCCAGACATACTTGCCGTATTTCAGTATGAGCGGCCTGCCGAGATAATGGGCCGCGAAATAGTTTGCGTACGCGCCGATCAGGCTGCCCACGGTGCCGCAGAGAATGACGATCGCCATGTGCATCTGCCCCTGCTGGGCCAGATACCCGGCAGGCGGCATCACGAGTTCGCTCGGTATGGGGATGACCGAGCTTTCCATGGCCATGAGAAGGAAGATCCCGGGATAGCCCAGAACGCCGATGGTTTGCACCAGCCAGGTTACCAGTTCATGCACCATTATTCTTCTCCCGTCAGGATGCCGATGTTCTTCAGCATGTGTTCATCCTCGCGCCAGCCCTTCTTGACCTTGACATAGAGCTTCAGAAAGATCTTGGCGCCGAGCAGCTTTTCCGCGTCCAGCCGCGCCAGGGTGCCGATCTTTTTCAGCATGCTCCCGCCTTTGCCGATCAGGATCCCCTTCTGCGAGTCCCGTTCAACGATGATTGCCGCGTGGATCCGCGTAATGTCCGGTTCCTCTTTCATTTCCTCGATGATGACGGCCGTGGCGTAGGGAATCTCCTCCTTGGTGAGCTCAAAGATTTTTTCGCGGATGATCTCGGAAACGACGAACCGCTCCGGCTGGTCCGTGAGCTGGTCGTCGGGGAAATATTGCGGCCCTTGCGGAAGACGCTTCAGGATCGTATCGAGGAGACCTCCGAGGTCGTTCTTGAGCGCGGATACGGGTATGATCTCCGTGAAGTTATAGAGCTTGCTGTACTCCTGCATCAGGGGCAGAAGCCCGTCCTTTTTGATGAGGTCGACCTTGTTAATAAGAAGAAAAACAGGCGTCTTCACTTTTGTGAGCGTCTCGATAATGAACCGGTCCCCTGCCCCCGGCAGTTCCGTAGCCTCGACGAGCATCAGGATTACATCGACTTCGTTGTACGTCCGGAGCGCCGTCTGCACCATGAACTCATTCATCCGGTGCATGGGCTTGTGGATGCCCGGCGTATCCAGAAACACCATCTGCGCGCCGGGATGGTTTACGATGCCGAGGATCTTGTTGCGGGTGGTCTGGGGTTTGTCCGATATAATGGCGATCTTCTCGCCCAGAAGAGCGTTCAACAGCGTGGATTTACCCACGTTCGGCCTGCCGATGATGGAAATGAAACCCGATTTGAAGTTCTTGTCTGCAGTCATGAGGGGTAGAATACCCGAAATCAACGGCACACGCAATAGAAAAGCCGGAACAGACGGTCCGGGAGAGAAAAACGACAACCGTCCTGTTCACCCGCCCCGATATCCTGGGTCGTCATGAATCCAGTATCTCCCGTACTTTTTTGACGAGGACCTTCGGTGATATCGGCTTCATCAACAGCTCTACCCCCTTGCCAAAAGTGTTTTCCAGATGCATCATATCCGCCGTATACCCGCTGACGAACAGCCCTTTTACGCCGGGTTTTATCTTTCTTATCTCCTCGTAC
>JAJXTW010000176.1 GCA_021783455.1 Nitrospirota bacterium
GTGTTAGAATATTATTAATCACGGAGATGATAAATAAAATAAGGAAGAGTCGCAAAAATGCGGGAGCACTTCTTCATGAGGGTTTATCGATAAAGAGAACATCCGAATTGCACTGGCGGACTCATTAAGGTGACCCTCTATGATGACTCCGACGGGTGCTCGGGGAGGATGGCAAGAAAAATGATGAGCCTGATGAATCTATTCCGTTGTTGTAAAGAAACGTGGCGTTCGATCGCCTTAGGTTCCCTCGCCTTTTGTTGCCTGCTTGTTCCCGGCGCGCTCAGCGCGGAGGAACAGGCGAGTGCCGCTATCCTGTCACGCGATATGCCGTTCAAGCCGGGAGAAACACTGGTATACGATATCAGCTGGTCCAATATCGTTACCGCGGGGACCGCGACCATGGAGGTCAAAGCGGGGGGGACTCCGGACGGGAAACAGGTTCTCCGGTTCATCGTGACAACACACACCGCGGGTCTGGTGGATGTGTTCTACAGTGTGAGCGACAGGCTTGAGAGCGTTTTTGACCCGGAAATCAGGCAAAGCCTCTCGTTCAACCTCAACGAAAAACACGGAAAGAAAAAAAGACGCACCGAGCTGGTCTTCGACCATGCGGACCGGACCGTCGTCAGTAAGGTCAATGACGATCCGCCGGAGACCTTTACCATACCCGACCCGGTGCAGGACGCCTTGTCGTCGCTCTACTATCTCCGGACGAGGGAGGATTTCACAATCGGCAAGGATATCAGCATCGATGTTTTCGACGGCGGCAAGAACTGGTCCGTCGACGTCCGCACCCTGGGCAGGGAAAAGGTGAAGACCCCGGCCGGGGAGTTTTCCACGATCAAGGTCAGGACTTTTCCCAAGTACAAGGGGGTCTTCATGAACACGGGGGAGATTTTCATCTGGCTTACGGACGACAGGCGGAGGCTCCCGGTTCTCATGAAGAGCACTATCGCCATCGGGTCCATCGTGTCCACCCTGACAAGCATGAAACTGAGTGATGAGGAGCCTCCTGCAGAGAAACCGGCGTTGCCGCTGGAGAAAGAAACGACAAAATAATGGTTCAAAAAGCATATTCAACCAGCGTGCGAAAAAAAACGGGAAGAACGACGGTCTCCTCCCGACAAGGAAAGGGGAAAAAATGAAGAGAATAATACATCAGCTGACACGGTCTATCGCGAAAAGGCAACGACCATTGGTTGTGCCCGGCCTCATGGTTCTCATCACTCTCCTGCTGTGGCCCGGTCCTCTCGCGGCGGCCCCGATCCCGGTGCGTTTTGTAGAGGGCGTTTCTCACGGTTTCCTTGTTTTGCGCACGCTCAAGGGCGAACTCATTGCGCCGGGCGAGCTGTTGCAGATAACCCGGGGCAGAGACGTCGACAGCCGGATGATATTCCACTTCAAGGACGGGTCGGTGTTCGACGAGACGGTGGTATTCTCTCAGGATCGGGTCTTTACCATGCAGAGCTATCATTTGGTGCAGCGCGGGCCGCTCTTTCCCGAGGACACCGAGGTCTATCTGGAGCGGGACTCCGGCAAGTACCGCGTGACGACCAAATCACACAAAAACGGAAAGGAGAAAGTGCTCGAAGGCACGCTCAACCTGCCCCTTGACGTCTACAACGGAATGGTGCTCACCGTCGCGAAAAACCTCCTCAAGGACGCCAGAGAAACCGTCCACTTTGTGGCCTTCATGCCCAAGCCCATGCTCATCCAGTTGAAGCTGTGGCCGGCCGGTGAGCACAAAGTGATGGTCGGCGACCTCGAGAAGACGGCAATCCACTACGTCTTCAGGGCCAAACTCTCGAGCTGGCTCACGTATTTCGCCAGGCTGTTCGGACGCACGCCGCCGGACTACCACGCCTGGATTCTCACCGACGAGGTGCCGGCGTTTGTGAGGTTTGAGGGGCCGCTCTACACCACGGGACCGGTCTGGCGGATCGAGCTGATGAGCCCCAGCTGGCCCGAGTAAGCGGAGCGGGCCTGCGTCATGTTCCTAGGTTAAAAGATAACCCCTGTGCATGTTGCACAGAGGGGGATGGTGATGCACGACGAATACTTTACCCTCCCCTTGATCCCCTCCCATCTAGGGAGGGACGAAAATTAAGAACAGATGCCCTGCAGCATTTTAAGGAAGGTAGTCAACGTTGAAAAGTCCAAATCATATTGCAGATCGACCAAAACGGGTAGTGCGTTTTGATCTCGCTCCCTCGACGATAATCACTACGGTGGTTATTATCGCAGGATTGTGGGCGCTGATACGGCTCATGCCGGTCATTCTCGTGCTCGTTGCGGCCCTCATCATCGTCGGCACGCTGAGCCCGGCGGTCTCGTGGCTCGAAGCGCGGCGTGTGGGAAGGGGATGGAGCATTGCGATCGTTTTCACGGCGCTCCTGGTCGTCACCGTTCTCGGAGTCGCCCTGACGGTCCCGGAGTTCCTAGCCCAGGTGTCGAGCCTCATCGAGCAAGAGCCGGCGCTGCGGGCGGGTTTCGTGGCCCGTCTCGCCGGTTCCCGTCTGACAGCCCCCCTCGCGGAGGCCCTACGCACCATGCAGTACGGCGCGGTGCTGCAATCCTTCGGTGCGACGGCATTCACATTTTCGACACGCGTTCTTGAGCTCTTCGCGTACAGCCTGGGCGCCGTCTTCCTGGCGCTCTATATGATGATCGACCGCGACCGCCTGCGCGGAGGGCTTTACTCGATCGTACCCCGAACGCACCACATCCGGCTTTCCCGCGTCATGATGAACCTGGAAACGATCGTCGGCGGATATATCCGGGGACAGGCCGTAACGTCCGCGCTCATGGCTGTCTTCATGTTCATTCTTTTGCTGGCGTGCCGTGTACCGAACGCATTGGCGATCGCGGTGTTCGGCGGCGTCGCGGACGTGCTGCCCTATATTGGCATTTTCCTCACCATGGGCCCGGCGGTCGTGGCGGCGCTGGCCCGCGGCCCGGTCGTCACCGTGATCGTGCTCGTGCTGATGCTCGCTTACGAAGAGTTCGAAAGTCGCATGATCGTGCCCGTGGTGTACGGCCGCGCGATGCGCCTCCCGTCCTCTGTCGTGCTTTTTTCGCTTATCACGGGCGCAACGCTGCTCGGGATCGTGGGGGCGCTCCTCGCACTCCCGGTTGCTGCGGCGATACTGATGCTCATTGATGAGCTGCGCGTGGAGCTGCCGGGCGAGACAGAGGGCATCGCGAATGCGGCGCTGCGAAAGAGAGACGACCGGGGCGAACAGGAGTACGAGCGCCGCACGGAGGGCATGCATGCCGAGCAGGCTGCGGCCATTGCCGTAGAAATGTCGGGCGAGCGAAAAAAGGAAGAAAAAGCCGGCCCCCATGCGCCCCCGGAGGCCTTGCCTGATGACAAGAAAAAAGAATAAGAGGCCTGTGACCCGGGCACTGGGAGGATTCTATCAGAGCCGCGCGCTTCATATCGGTTGTTCCGGCACATCTCAGCCCTGTTCTGGCCGCGATATTTTTAGTGCCCGTCATTTTTGCGGCCAATCTTAGAGATGCGAGCGCTCAATCGTCGTGGCAATTGGGAACAGCTCCGACGACGACGGATCGCAACGTCGTGAGCACGGGAACGAATACCGGGCAGCACCCGACTTTAACTCCTTCACAAGAGAAAGGCAAAGCTGGCCCGGCGACTCAACCCGAGGCGAAAACCGTACAACAAACGAGAGATGAACCGGACATAGACGCATGCGCCAACATCGAAGTCTCCGGAGATACCTGGCTGGATCAGACCCATGATTACGTGGAGAGAAACATCTGTGAACCCGCGGTGTGGTTCGACCATTTCTTTGGAGACCGCCGTGTTTTGGAGGATGTCCGGCCCGGTACGTTCATCAGGTTGAGAAATGCAGTCCGGTTGACCGATGGGAAGAATGTGAAGTATATCTCCGATATCCAGGTTCTGTACCGGCTGCCCAAATGGGAAAATCTCTTAAGAAAAGCGAGTATCTATTTCGAGTCGAGAAGTGATGCCCCCAAATATACTCTCCAGCCTGGTCAACCCATCGAGCCGGGAGTCAACCGGGCAACGGGAGTCAAGCAATCCGTCATCGGGGTGCGCGCGGATTTGTATGCACGGCTTCGTCAACTGATCGACATTGATACGGGCCTCATGGTCAGCATACACCCCGATGCTTTTGCCAGGATGCGGTATCAGTTCTTGAAGCCTTTTGGCGATGTTTACCTCATTCGCTTTTCCCAGATCCCCATGTGGCAGACGATTGAACATTTCTCGGACACAACGCAACTCGATCTTGAACGGACCATCACCAAGTTTACGATCGTCCGGTGGTCCAATAACGTGACCTTCATCGAGAAGAGGTCCGGCGTAACCTGGAATACCGGGATCAGTTTCATCACGCAGTTGACGCCCAAGAGCGCAATTTCCTATGATACCAGTATGTGGGGAGTTAATTCTCCTGTCTGGACCATTCAAAATTACCGGGTCGGATCACGATTTCGACAGAATTTTTACCGGCCCTGGCTTTTTTTCGAGCTTGCGCCCGAAATCACCTGGCCGCAAGATGCGAGCCAGATAGACTATAGGGGCAAAGGGAAGCCAGTCAAGGTCTTTATGGCTACTCTAGAAATTCAATTCGGAAAATAACTGCCGTTGGAGTTGGGGCTTTATTTACCCCGTCAGAAAACAAAGTTCTCCAACGTGAACAGGAGGAACTCCATGAGAAATCTGCCGGAGAGCAGCACGCTGACTTTCATGACCGTTCTGCTCGGTATTTTCATGGTCTGCACTGCCGTCGGCCAGACGGTAACAATTGAAAAGAAGAAAGACGTAAAAAAAACGAGCCAGGCATTGGACTATGCAATGGTTCATGTCAAAGGCGGCTGCTTCGAAATGGGAGACACCTTTGGAGACGGTTTAAGCGATGAGCTGCCCGCGCATACAGTATGTGTGAAAGATTTCTCCATCGGCAAGTATGAGGTTACGCAGAGACAGTGGCGGGCTGTCATGAAAAGCAACCCATCCTATTTCAACAAGTGCGGAGGCGACTGCCCTGTTGAAGAGGTAAGCTGGGATGATGTGCAGGAGTTCATTCTGAAGCTGAACAAGAAGACCGGCGGGAAATACCGGTTGCCCACGGAAGCCGAGTGGGAATATGCGGCGCGGAGCGGCGGTAAACTGGAAAAGTGGTCGGGGACGAGCGATGAGCAGAAGCTTGGCGAGTATGCCTGGTATGATGCCAATTCAGGAAACAGCACGCATCCGGTGGGTCGGAAAAAACCGAATGGACTCGGCATTTACGACATGAGTGGGAATGTTTGGGAGTGGGTGCAGGATGTCTATAAGCATTATGCCGATGCTCCGGACAGTAAGCACAGTCGCAAGCATAACGGGAGCGTGACCCGCGGCGGCGGCTGGAAGGGCAAGTCAAAAGACCTCCGCGCGAGCAATCGCTTCTACGTCCAACCGGCCCATCGGTACAGTAACCAGGGCTTCCGCCTCGCCAGGACGCGTTAACCATGCTTGAGGGTCCATTACGGCCCGCAACCCGCTCAATCACAGTGGTGAAAAAATGCGAGGCCCGCAAAACGGAATTGTGCGGACCGGAGAAAGACACAACGTGCTCGAAAGGAGAACGTATGAAAACGACTGTGGGTTTATGGATTGATCATAGAAAGGCCGTTATCGTGGCTGTTACGGACAAAGGGGAAGAGATGGGGCTGGTAATATCGAAGGCCGAAAAACAGCTCCGCCGTTCCGGGGATTCCCCTCTGAAGGGTTCCTATGAGCCGCTGCAAGTGCCCGAATCCGACAGCCGCCAGAAAACGTTTACCGGGCATCTCAACATTTACTACGACGCGGTAATAGCGAGCATTCGTGATGCAACGTCCATCTTGCTGTTTGGTCCCGGTGACGCAAAAGACGAACTGAAAAAGCGGCTTAAAAAAAACAAACTCGGCGACCGAATCGTTGGTATTGAAACAGTTGATAAAATGACCGATCGTCAGATTGCCGCAAAAGTCCGAAAGTACTTTCAAGAATAGCAGGCAACGGGGGAAAAGAAACCGATAGGAAAAAACAGGCATCCCCAGGTCTCATCGGGAGGGCGGAGCCGGAGATTCTTTGCCGATCCCGGCCCGCGAGTTATTAACCTAAGAACGTCAATTGGACGCAGATGAACGCAGATATTCGCTGATAAAACACAGCATCCAGGCGGAAAGAGGCTTCACCACAACGGTGAGCCTTTTTTCAGCATCAAAAGATTTTTTCTATCTTTCTTTATCCGCGTTTATCCGATCTTATCTGCGTCCAAAATGCTCTTTTTAGGATTAATGGTCTCAAACTACTGCGGA
>JAJXTW010000177.1 GCA_021783455.1 Nitrospirota bacterium
AAATGTGAGAAACAGCATCAAAGTCGCGGCACTCCTGCTCCTTGACCTTGCGGCATTTTACTGTTCCCTGCTCGCAGCTTACTACTCGAGGGCCGCAGTGGATCTGCTGTCTTCCCGGATCGCTCCGTTTCAATTATCACTCCCCTATTTTCTTCATATCTGGTGGCTGCCGGCCATCTTCATCTCTTTTATTGCCTATGAACGCCTCTATTACAAGAAACTTCCCTTCTGGGATGAAACGAGAGAGGTCCTCAAAGCACTGTCCGCGTCAACGATTGCAATTCTCGCCATCATCACTCTCGGGAAAATGTCGGACAAAATATCGCGGTTGACCATCATTTTCCTGTGGTGTTGGAGCCTTTTTATCTATCCTCTTTTCCGTCTGGCCGGAAAAAAGTTCCTCTATCGCATCAAGCTCTGGCAAGACAACGTTATTATTATCGGAGCAGGCGCAGCAGGCAGAGGAACGGCAAAAGGAATAGCCTCCGATATTCATCTGGGATATCACGTCATAGGTTTTCTCGATGATGATGAGCAGATCGGCACGCGGGTAAACGTGGACGGAACCATATACAAAATTTTCGGAAAAATCCGCCACTTTAAAAAATTCGTCCAGCGCCTCGACGTATCAACCGTCATTATCGCCATCCCCTCCCTTTCAAGCAAGAAACTGTCGGAACTGACGAGTGAGATCCAGAAGTATACGAAATCCGTTCTTCTCGTTCCCGATATCAAGGGAGTCGCGCTCACGAATACAGAACTGTATCATCTTTTCGTCCAGCAGCTGTTCCTCCTGAAAATCAACAACAACCTGAAATCGCCCTTTAACCGGTTCATCAAAAGAACATTCGATTTAACGGTCTCCGTCGTTTTTTTACCGCTGCTTCTGCTCATTATCGGGATACTCGGGCTCCTGATCAAGCTCGACTCCCGCGGACCGGTCTTTTACCGCCATACGAGAATAGGCCGGTCGGGAAAACCGTTCGGCGTGTACAAGTTTCGCAGCATGTATCTGGATTCCCGGGAACGGCTGGAACATATCCTCAGTGCCGATCCCGCCTCCCGCCAGGAATGGGAAACGTATTTCAAATTGAGGAATGATCCCCGCATAACCGGCATGGGAAATTTTTTGAGAAGAACCTCTCTTGACGAACTCCCGCAGATATTCAACGTGCTGAAGGGAGAGATGAGCCTCGTTGGGCCGCGCCCGGTCCTTCAGGAGGAAATCACGAAATATTATAAAGAGGACGCTGCTTATTACAACCTGGTGCGTCCGGGGATCAGCGGGTTGTGGCAGGTAAGCGGAAGAAATACCATAGATTACGATAAGCGGGTGAGATTGGACACCTGGTACGTGCTCAACTGGTCGGTATGGCTCGACATCACCATTCTTTTTAAAACCTTAGGCGTCGTCCTCAAAAAAGAAGGCGCCTATTAATTCCCGGCTGCACGCCTTTGGAATGTCGAACACAAAAAAAGGAGTTGGCTCATCACATGAGAATATTTGTCACCGGCGGGGCCGGCTACATCGGAAGTCACATGGTTGCTGCGCTTGCTGAAAAGGGCTTTGACATTCTGGTATACGACAACCTTTCAACGGGCCATGCTGATGCCCTGGTATCCGGCAAGCTGGTGGTCGGCGATCTGGGAGATGCTCAGCTTTTAGGATCGACGCTGCATGACTTCCGGCCCGACGCCGTAATGCATTTTGCCGCCTTTATTCAGGTCGGAGAATCGGTACGGGAACCGCTCTCCTATTATCGCAATAACAGCATGAATGCCCTCAGCCTGCTGGAGGCCATGGCAAAGGAAGGGATCAAGCATTTCATTTTTTCTTCAACTGCCGCTGTGTACGGGAACCCCGAACGCGTGCCCATCACCGAGGACCAGACACTGCGTCCCATCAATCCCTACGGCTCTTCAAAAGCATTCGTGGAAAAGATCCTTGAAGACGTCTCGCATGCCGGGGATTTTCGGTATGTATCCCTCAGATATTTTAACGCCGCCGGGGCTGACCCCCTGAACCGGATCGGCGAACGGCACGATCCTGAGACGCACCTGATCCCCCTCATTCTGAAAGCAGCAAAAGGAGAACGGGAGAGTCTTGCCATTCACGGGACCGATTATCCCACTCCCGACGGCACCTGCATCAGGGATTACATCCATGTGACGGATTTAGCGGCCGCTCATGTCCAGGCGCTGGAATATCTTTTTTCGGGCGGGAAAAGCGACGTGTTCAACTGCGGCTACGGCCACGGGTATTCGGTCCGTGAAGTCGTGAACGCAGCCCGCGCGGTTACCGGCATCAACTTTCCAGTAAAAGAAGCAGGACGGCGCGAAGGCGATCCGCCGGTCCTCGTTGCGGACAGTTCGAAAATCAAGCGAACATTAAACTGGCAGCCGCGTTATGATGACCTTCATCTGATCATCAATACAGCCTGGGAATGGGAAAAGAAGAACCCCTATCGCGCCTAGGTGATGGCTTATGGCTCGTCGGCACCCCTTGATGCAATCAACGACAAACTAAGAGCTGCGATCCGGCGTTATTGATTTCCTCACGCACACTCCCATCATGAATATAAAGGCATACCGGAGTATCTGAATATTAAAGAAAGAGTCGGTGAGCCCCGCTATCATATAATGTATTGCTGTCGCGACAGCAATAAACGCGAACAATCGTTCCCTGTTTCCTTCACCCTGCCAAAGTACCGGCAACGCCAAAGTGAAAACCCGGTAAAATAAATAAAGCAGCGCGGCAAGCCCCAGCAAGCCGTTCGTCGCAAGGGCAAAAAAATAGATATTATGCGGCTGGTTATACTGGAGAAGCACTTCCGGAAACCTTCCCGCGCTTACATAAGCGGTCATGGCGGGGACGTAATTGCCGGTGCCGACGCCCATCAGCGGGTTGGAGAGAAACATCCGGATTGCCGCTTTCCACATGAGAAAGCGTTCTCCGATACTGGTCGCCGTTACTCCGGCTGAGAAGTTAGAGAGATCACTTACGATGGCGCGGATTCGGTCATTAACGAACGGAATGGTGAGGTAGGCGGTTATCCCGGCCGCAGCGGTTCCGAGTGCGGTTATCAGGAAAATCTTCCAGCTCTTCTTGACGAGAAAGGCCATGATTACCGACGTCAACATGATGCCGAACCATGCAGTCCGGGACGTGGACAGAAGAACGCCGAGAACGGCTAAGGCGATAAAAACGAAGAGGAACCATTTGGTCCTTGTCGTCAGCGTACGGCGTGAAAAGAGCAGAAAAGCGGCAGCCGTGTACAGGCCGAGGGCGTTGATGTTCGAAAACCAGATGTGGTGAACGTGCATGGGCTGCAGCGGAAGGACGAATTTCTTGTTGCCCACGATCCCGAGATAGGTCAGGACGCCGATCAGGTTCAGGAACAGGAGCCCGATCAGGAATGCCGCAAGGAGTGCTTCGGCAAAGCGGTATCTCTTGTCGCCATCCGGCACGGCGTCGATCAGGACCGATACCATGAGATAGATCGCCGGCAGGCTCAAAAACAGGTTGGTCGCTTTCAAGCCGGCTGCGTATTTTTCGGATAAGAAAACGCCGGCGAGCGCGACAAAATAAATAGAAAAGAATGCCGGCGTGAGCGGCTGTTTGATGCTGGAAACGACTGATTCTTTCACATCCCGGTACAGCAGGACGCCTGCGATAACGAACAGATAAATGAGAAAGAGCAGGATATTTCCTGCACTCTTCGAAAGCGGCAGGCTTAATGCGAAAAGCACCAGCCCGGTTGTGACTGTGGTGTTGTAGCGCGGTCGGTTTGCAGTCATAAACGTATGTCCCTCCTGAATTGATTTATGAACGGACGCGGCCCCGTTTGGACGATTCCAGCGCGCCATCCATATTCACCATGTCCTGAACGACGTCAATAACGTCCTTCACTGATATTTTCTCCATGCACGCAAGGCGCTGACTGCCGGCACAGGTGCGGCTCCGGCAGGGCACACAGGCGACGCCCTTCGCCTGGATCACCCGGTGGCCGGCGCCCACAGGCCCGGTCCTCGCCGGGTCGGCAGCGCCGAAGAGGGCCGCAACCCTGGTCCCGACGGCTGTTGCCAGGTGTAAAGGGCCCGTATCGCCGCTCACCAGGATATCGCATTGTTTCAAAATTGACGCGAGTTGAAGCAGCGTCATTTCCCCGGCCAGTACGAGCGGTTTCGATGCGGTCGCTGAGGCGATCCGTTCAGCCAGCGCGACATCCTCGGTCCCTCCGATAATGATGATCGCGGCTGCAAGACGTTCCGCAAGAGCGTCTGCCAGGGCTGCAAATTGTTCGGGACTCCAGCGGTTCACCAAGTGGCTGGCGCCGGGATTCAAGGCAATGACGATCTTTCCGGCGAACCCGTTGTCATTGAACAGGTCCTTGGCAAACTGTTCATCATCCTCGCCCGCGTAAAGTTCAGGAGAACGGTCTTGTCCAACGATGTTCAGCGGCGCTATGGTTTCAAGATAGTTATCGACCACATGAACGACACGTTTTTTTGCCTTATGATATACCAGTACCCGGCAGGGATAAGCCGCTGTCGACAGGATCCACGCTTTCAGATTGCTTCTTTGAAAATGCAGCACAAGATCATAGTTCCCTGCCCGCAGGCGGCGCCACAGCTTCAGCAGAGAACGGCATGACCGATGTTCGCCCCGCTTGTCATATATGATGGTTTCTGAAACGTGCGGATTATATTGGAATAGCGTCGCTGTGCCCCGGCTGCCCACTACCAGAGAAATATGCGCACCCGGATATCTGACGGCAAGCGCTCGTATGACCGGGGTAAGATGGATCAGATCGCCGATCGCGCCGGGCTTAATAATGAGGATGTTTTTTTTCTCTTTGTTTTGCACCATACGCAGTCTGCCCGTGCTTCAGGATCAGCGGTACATAGTAGTGTAATTTTTATTTCCGAAAACCTCTGTTGTCAGGCCAATCAACTCCCTGTAAGGGATTTGAACAAAAAAAAGCGCCTGCTTGTATCACGGCTTGCCGCTCTTACGGCTTTCCGCCGTTGGTATCGAAAATCGTCGGAGCCGATTCTGGAGCTCATACAATTTTATGTACTTCATGAACACGGCATGAGACTCCATGACCGATATGGTAAATCCCGCAATGCCGTCTGCAATACCCAACCGGACAAAGTAGCGATACAGAAAGGCGTAAAGGGGCCGCAAAGTAAAGTCGATGATGCGCGCCCTTCTGTTGTTTTTAAAATGGTCTGCTGCCGTAAGAGAAGAATAACTGTTCTTCGTTGCTGCAAAATGTGCAATATCCCGGTAAATATAGTGCAGGATGTCGTTTTTCAGTTTCTTCTTACGACCTTTGACTTTTACTTCATCATGGGGCGCGTACCCTCCCCATCTGCACAGGTCTTTTCGAAACAAACGGATCTTGTAATCCGGATACCATGCAGAATGATCGATCCACTGCTGCATGAAAAAATGCCGTCGCGGCATCTCGTAAGCTTCATAAGGACTGTTTCCCAGATCCAAGCTCAGGATCTCGTCGCGGAGTCGCGCAGAAACACGCTCGTCCGCGTCCATGTGCAGCACCCAAAGATTTGCAGTCCGGTCCGTGGCGAACTGGCTTTGGCCGATATGGCCGAGCCATGGCTGTATGATGACCTTATCGGTGAACTCCCGGGCGATGGACACCGTAGTATCCGTGCTCTGCGAGTCAACTACGACGACTTCGTCAGCCCAGGAAACGCTCTCAAGGCATTCCCTGATGTTCGCCTCCTCGTTGAATGTCCTAACGGTGACAGATATCTTCGGCCCTTCGTTCCCCATTTTCATCCCATTACCTGCTCATTTGTTCGTCGAATACCCTATTATACACATCTGTTTGTTTCAATCAAGGGTAATGATCCTTATTTGCCTTTGATTGTTTAATTTCACTATGGTATAATCCGCACCAGTTCATTCACGCTACAGGAGACCTCCATGCTTCTAGAAGACCTCAAACAACAGCTCGACAACATCAAAAGCAGACTTGAAACCCTGCGGAGGCATCTTTGACGCTCCTGCCAAGGAATCACGCCTGGAAGAACTCACTCGCCTGACGGAAACTTCCGGTTTCTGGGACAACCAAGACAAGGCAAATGTCGTCTTAAAAGAAAAAGCATCCATCGAGCGTTCTCTCAGGGACTGGAAAGCTCTTGCCAGGCGCCTGAACGACCTCGAAGCCATGGCGGACCTCGCCTCTGAAGAAGGCGGTGAATCCATGCGCGCGGACCTGGAGCTGGAGATCGCGGTTATCCTGAAAGACGTTGCGTCCGCCGAGGTCGCAGCCA
>JAJXTW010000178.1 GCA_021783455.1 Nitrospirota bacterium
AACTTTTCGGCAACCACAACAAATAGGCCCCATGAAAAAGATCGATATCTCACGCATAAAGTCCTACTCGCTCAAAGGCCGCGAAAGCAAGGTCCGGGTCAACGATTTTTCCCGGCCCCACAAAAAGGGCGGGAGTTTTCAGGATTTTTTTTCCTCGCTCCCGAATATTCTTGCGGCAAAACATTTTAAAGACGTGGTTGCCGCCGTTGTGCAGGCCCGCAAAGACGGGCGGCCGGTCATGCTCGGCATGGGCGCCCACTCGATCAAGGTGGGCTTAAGCCCCGTCATCATCGACCTCATGGAGCGCGGCGTTGTCACCAGTTTGGCCCTGAACGGCGCGGGCATCATCCACGACTTCGAGCTGGCGTTCATCGGACAGACCTCGGAAGACGTTGACAAGGAGATCCTCTCCGGCGCCTTCGGCATGGCGGAGGAGACCGGCAGCATGCTGAACCAGGCTATCCGTAACGCAGGCCCTGACGAAGGCATCGGCGCGGCTGTCGGCAGGATGATCCATTCCAACAACTTCCCGTACAAGGACAAGAGCCTGCTTGCCGCAGGCCGCCGCCTGAACGTGCCAATCACGGTCCATGTCGCGATCGGTACCGACATCATTCACATGCACCCCTCTTTCGACGGCAGGGCGACCGGTGAGGCCGCCCACCGGGACTTTGTGACCTTCTGCTCGCTCGTGTCAGAGCTCGAAGGCGGCGTGTACATCAACCTCGGCTCCGCGGTCCTTCTCCCCGAGATCTTCCTCAAGGCCGTGACCCTCGTCCGGAACCTCGGCCATTCACTTCAGCACTTCACGACGGTCAACATGGACTTTGTCCAGCACTACCGGCCGAATACGAACGTTGTACGCAGGCCCACCCAGGGCGGCGGCAGGGGATTTGCGCTCACCGGCCACCATGAGATCATGCTTCCCCTTCTCGCCGCGGCGATCATCGAACAGTTATAACCTCTGAACATGGCACCACTGACCAGCTTCGATCGTGGAAATGCAGAGACAAGCTTGGGCCAATCGTTTCATCTTGCCGGCGAACTGCACTAGCAAATCTGCGCTATAATTATATAAGGTAGATATCGTTGCTGTTTATGAAGGTGTGTGCCTTCACGTTCTCCGGAAAGGGAGGAGAGGGGTGCACAATGCCCAAGGAAGATGCCATAGAAGTGCAGGGGAAGGTGCTGGAAGCGCTTCCCAACGCCATGTTCCGCGTTGAGGTGGAGGGAGGCCACGTGGTTCTTGCCCATCTCTCCGGCAAGCTCCGTATCCACTATATCAAGATCCTGCCGGGAGATCAGGTCACCGTGGAGCTTACTCCTTATGATCTCACGCGGGGAAGGATCACGTATAGGTTGAAACACCTGGCCGCGTAAGGCCGATCGCTTTCCTTTGATCGTCCCATGCGATCTTTGTCCCACTGATGTGCTATAATCCCGCCAAGGCTGCAAGACAAGCGAGTTCAAGCGAGACGTACGTAAGAGGAGGAAGATGGCCTTCCAACAGGGAACGCTATGGGAACGCATCCGCACGACAACAGAGCGCGCTCTTTCATCGGGAGCGCTCCTGCCGGCTCCCACGGAATATACTTTTATTGAAGATCGCGGCGTGCGGTTCTTCGTCAGGGTCCTGGCCGGTCTCCGGCGCAAGGACGAAGCGCGGAAAAAACAGGAGTCCGCCGCTGCAACGGGGAAACAGGCAAATCCCTTCCTCCCGCCGGAAAAGGACCTCACGGTCGCGGACCTTTCGGACACCCATGTTGCGATCCTGAACAAGTTCAACGTCGTCGACCACCACCTCTTGCTCGTGACAAAGCGCTTCGAAGAGCAGGACCTGCTGTTGACCTTGAAGGACTTCGAGGCGCTCTGGATCTGCATGGCGGAATTCGAAGGCCTCGGGTTCTACAATGGCGGCCGAGAGGCAGGAGCAAGCCAGCAGCACAAGCATCTCCAGATGGTGCCGCTTCCCCTGGCCCCCCAAGGACCGGGAGTCCCCATCGAACCCCTGCTTGCGCAGGCAGACAGGAATGCCATCGGCACAATTCCCGGTTTTCCGTTCCTCCATGCATTCAGCCGCCTGGAAAAAAATCTTGCAGCCTCTCCGTCTTTGGCTGCCGGGACAGCGTTCCAACGGTACGGCGACATGCTGCAGAGCGTCGGCATGTCGGCCCCTCGCCCGGAGAGCCTCACGCGCCAAACCCTGCCCTACTGTTTTCTCATGACGCGCGAATGGATGCTCGTGGTCTTGCGCTCGAAAGAGTTTTTTGAAGACATCTCGCTGAACTCGCTGGCCTTTGCCGGCTCGTTCTTCCTGTGGAACACACAACAACTCGATCGTTTAAAAGCGGTCGGACCCATGCATGCGCTCAAAAGCGTGGCAGTCGCAAAGAACCGTTAACGGCCCGGACCATGGCGTTTGTTCTTCAGTCGTTGCCAAAAAAAGTCCCGCCCCCATGAAGCAAGGGCGGGACTTTTTAGTTTTATCCGTCTGTTTTATTTTAGACAGTGGCGATGCGAAACAGACAGTCAGCCCCAAAGCTCATTTGGCTTTTTTGTCTGGTGCTTCAGACAGGGTCGTTTTTCTCTTCAGAACGAAGAACAACGCGATCCCCGCAAGCGACGTGAGCACGCTCAAGATCTGTCCCATGGTGAAAGGGCCAAGAATAAACCCGAGCTGGGCGTCCGGTTGGCGGAAAAATTCCACAATGAACCGGAACAGGCCGTAGAGGACCAGAAAGAGGGCGACCATCATGCCCGGCGCATGCTTTCTTTCCTTGGCCATCCAAAGGATGGTGAAGAGCAGCACGCCTTCAAGAAAAAATTCGTAGACCTGCGAGGGGTGGCGCGGCAGCGGCCCGCCTGCGGGAAATACCATGGCCCAGGGCACATCCGTGACCCTGCCGAAAAGCTCGCCGTTGATGAAGTTCCCGAGCCTTCCGGCGGCAAGCCCGATGGGCGCGGTAACGATGACCAGATCGGCGGCGTACCAGAAATTCACTCGATATTTGCGGCAGCACAGGAACCCGGCAAGCAGCGTGCCGACCAGCCCGCCGTGAAAGGACATGCCGCCGTGCCAGACCGCAAAAATTTCGAGCGGGCTTTGTACATAGCTCGAAAGATCATAAAACAGCACGTACCCCAGCCGGGCGCCGAGGATGAGCCCGAAGACCAGGTAGGTATAGAGCGATTCGAGAAACGCCTCGGGAACAGGCGCTCGTTCTTCTTTTGCCTGTCCTTTGCCTTTCGGCTGAGCGCTCGTTATCCGCAGTTGATGCCTGACCAGAATAAAGGAGGACGCGAAGCCCACGGCATACATGAGCCCGTACCACCGGACGGCAAAAGGGCCGATACGAAAAATCTCGGGACTGATGTTCGGATAAGGGATCATAGGAAACCACCATCACATCGCAATAATGTAAGCAGGGACGGCGCCGTATAGCGCGGAATCACACGAGGGAAATCGCATAATAAGGACAGACCAAAAGTATGCCCGGATTCTCCTCAACGCGGAAGCGGTCGGCATTGATGACCCAGGCCTTGTCATCGCGCATCTTAAAAAATCCGGGAAATGCCTCTGCGCATCCGCCGCACCCCTGGCAGAGGCCGTAATCGATATTGGGAATAGCCATCGCTCCTGCCTGCTTTTGTACGCTTTCACTGTATCAGTATACCAGAGTGACGTGCCTGAAACAACGGGAAACAACGAAAGGAGTCCGTTGATGCGTAACGTCGTCCTGCTTTTTCTCCCTTCGTTTCTGAGAAGCGATTATTTGTATTTATTTTTTTTCCGCATCATCTGCAAGGCTCTTCCGCCGTCCCGCTTGAGCCAGAACAGGCAGACGACGCCGGAGGCGATCACGAGCGAAGCGAGGACCGTATTCCCGCGCCTGAGCATCGCTATTGCGCCGGTAATCATAATGATCAGGAAACCCGTTGGACTCAGAAGCTTCGTAATGATTTCCCGCTGCAGGGATATGTTTGCAAAGCATTTCCGCGCTTCGTCCCGACGTCCGAGTTTTTCATAGATAGTGCCCATGCTGAGCCAGACAACGTTGTTCTGCTCGTCCGCATTCTTTACCTTCTCGAAGTAGTGGAGCGCCCGCCCGGGGTCCTTTTCCTCCAACTGCATCGCCAGACGAAGCCAGAGAAGAGCCGGCGCCCCCGCCTTCCGGTAGTATTCTTCCGCTTCGCCCGCCCTGCCGGTCTCCTCAAAAATCACGGCCTTCAGGAAAAGCGCGCGAGGAAAGTCCGGATATTGCTCCAGCATCTCGTCGACGCCTTTTTCTGCGTTGACATAGTCCTTCTGTTCGTAAAACTGCAGTGTTCTTTCAAGCGTTTTTCTGAGCGATTCCACGATTGCACCCCGTTAAAGCGGAACAAACCTGTTTTCAAGCAAACCGTTTTCAGAAAAACAGTACTATAAACGAATTTAAATAGCAAGAATTTTGATAGTTTTCTAAAAGCCTGCAAAGGCTGCAGATTCCGGAAATTAATGGACAGCTGTTCCGGCGTCAAAGGGGACGCCGGTTCCGGACCATTTTGGACAGATTAATTTAAGGACAATATTTGGATCAGAAATAAACGAACAAGGCAGCGGCATCTCTTTAACAGGTTCACCTACTATCTTGCAGTCCTGTTGACTAAATTTCTATACAGAATACAGGTTGATAATTTCATTCAACGACACGTTTAAACGCCGCGAGAACGGTCGACGTTCCGGGTCGGTGCAACAGTTGCCCGCGGCCCCCCTCCAGACCCAGACGAGCCCGATTCAGGCATCCAGTTCGTCAGTCCCCGCGGGCCTTAGCCTGTGACTAACCAAACAGGAGACACGCATAACTTTTGTTGTCCTCGGTTAGAAGCTGTGGATGATCTTGGGTATCGGCAAAGGAAATCTTTTCCGAAAGACAGCAGCGAATCGCGGAACTTCTCTCAAGATAGCACTGGAAAACACTTCGCCTTATGTTTTCTATGATGGGCCAGTTTATAAGCTTTTTTAAAATATAAGCAAATGTCCTGCATAGTCAAAAAACCGACATATTTTGTCAGCAACAACCGAAAGTTGTCGTTTTTTCATACAGTAATACTAAAGTATTCTAAACCTAAATTATTTATTTTCAGCAAGTTACAGTTAGGCACAGTAAGTGCTAGTAAATTGCTGTAATTCGACGACTCTCCATGGCGTAGAAGGCTCAGAAAACTGTGCCTTGACCACAG
Source organism: Nitrospirota bacterium (assembly GCA_021783455.1). Taxonomy (GTDB): domain Bacteria; phylum Nitrospirota; class UBA9217; order UBA9217; family UBA9217; genus JAJYKN01. The sequence continues at coordinate 5,221 of JAJXTW010000178.1, forward strand.
CATGAAAAAAATTGCATGAACGAATGATACAAATTCGCAGGTGATAGCATCATGAAATTAGCGAATCTTAAAATCAGGACGGAGTTGTACTTTTTTCGTTTTAAACAGAGACAACGTTGTTAAATACATCCGCGGTAAAAAGGAGATTCGTCATGTTTCAGCTATTTAACGATATGAAAATTGGATTTAAGATAACAATCGGCTTTGTCGCGCTGCTGCTGATATCGGCTTATCTGGTGTATGAAGGTTTTTCTTCCCTCGAAAGCACGGCATTCCGCGTGGAAAGAGCGGATGACGCCAACAGGATCGCTAAGATGATGGTGGAGACAAGAAGAGACGAGAAAAACTATATGCTTCGGGGTGATGCCAATGACATCGATGTAGTGCGAAAAGAAGTCGATAATATCAAGAAACAAGCCGCTGCAGCCAAGGAACAGTTCAAGACGATCGAAAACAAGAAACAGATGGATGACGTCATCGCCGGCATCAGTAAATATGAAAAGGAATTCGAGGGTGTTGTTCAGTTGTTTAAAAGCACTGGCAGGGAAGCCGATGTCAGGAAAGCGGCTGAAAGCCGGGCCGACGCGTTGAAGTCCTCGGAAAAGGAGTTGATGGATGGGGCACGGATGGTCGAAACAGCCGCTGCGGAAGCCCGCAAAACTCAAAAACTTGAAATGGAAAATGCCATAGCCATATCCGAGAAGACAATGATCATTTCAGGGATTATTGGCCTGATAACAGGTCTCTTGATCGCCTTTATCATTACCCGCAGCATTACCCGACCTCTGAGCGAAGGCGTCAATGTGGCAAATGCTCTTGCTAAAGGGGACCTTACCATGGAGATCGAAATTAAAAGCAGGGACGAGACCGGCCTCCTGCTCGGCGCCATGAAGGATATGTTGGACACGCTGAAAGGTGTTGTGGCTGACGTGCAGACCGCAGCTGATAATGTCGCATCGGGGAGCCAGCAGTTATCTTCCGGGTCGGAGCAGATGTCCCAGGGCACTACGGAGCAGGCGGCCTCGGCCGAGGAGGCG
>JAJXTW010000179.1 GCA_021783455.1 Nitrospirota bacterium
TTATGACAAAATAATCAAGCACGTACGCGGCTTGCGCCAGGGGAAACACAACCCATAGTGGCTACCTGAGCAAAGGGGATACCCCATTTTCCAGTTTTAAGAGTTTTAAGAACATTTTAAGAACATGATGTGGAGGTTTTATTACTATGCCGAATTATGAGTATGAATGCAAAAGCTGCGGAGGACGTTTCGAGGTTATTCAGAAATTCAGCGATCCCATGCTCACCGTCTGTAAACTGTGCAATGCAAAGAATATACGCAAACTCTTGTCGCCGACGTCATTTGTGCTGAAGGGGAGCGGCTGGTATGCGACGGATTATCCTTCGCAGGACCGGAAAGCAGCAACCACGACGGAAAAACCAAAAGAAGAGGCGAAGCCGGCAGCGGGTTGTGCCTCAGGCTGCTGTTCGGGCGCCTGCCCGCCCAAGGGCTAAAGCCTTGAGAGAACCCGTCCACGTCCATATTCCTTTTCCCAAGCTGAAGGATTTCTTCAAGATGATCCGGCTCCGCCGCTATGATCTCGAAATCTACTTTTCAGCGGCGGTGCTTGATCAGATCGAGAAACCCGATCTGGAATGCCTGATCGAGCAGTTCGACTGGAACCCGGCCCTTTCGCTCCATGCGCCGTTCATGGACCTGAACCCCGGCGCAATGGACCCCATGGTGCGGTCGGTAACGCAGGTCCGTTTTCGCCAGCTCCTGAACATTGCCGCCATCCTCAAACCGCGTGCGGTCGTGTTTCATGCCGCCTATGACAAATGGCGCTACAGCGGGCGCAAGGATGTCTGGCTCGAGAACAGCATCGAGGTCTGGCAAAAGGTGATGGAAACGGCTTCGAAGATCGGGCTGCGGGTGGCCATCGAAAACGTGTTCGACGACGACCCGGAAGCGCTCCGGATGCTCATCGAAAAGATCAACAGCCCGGACTTCGGCTTCTGTTTCGACACCGGACATTTTAACCTGTTTTCCACTGTGCCGATGGAGCGGTGGTTCGAGGCCCTCGGCCGCCACCTCATTGAAGTCCATTTGCACGATAACGACGGGAAGGCAGACTCACACTGGGCGATCGGACGGGGGAACATTGATTTCCAGAAGTTCTTCGGGCTGATGAAGGTCCACGCTCCGGTGCCGGTCTTTACGATCGAGGCGCACGACAAGGACGATATCGAAGCCAGTCTGGCGCGCTTGAAGACCCTCGGAGAGTAAGAAGAACGATCACCTTAAAGGGCGCTGTTCCGGCCTTCTGCTTTGGGCGCCTTCAGAACGCTTCAGCCGCCGGGGGACGATTACCTTGACACTCACGAACCGTTCGCATAGACTATTATCTATGAAAAAAATTCACTGTTTTCTCACCCTCATTCTTCTCTTGACCGCCTGTGCTCCGCTATCGGCCCGCGCACCGGAAACCCCGATCGGATCCGTCGCCCCCGAGGTCCGCGCCAAGGCCGACGCCGATTATCACTTTATGGTGGGCAGCATCCTCGAACAGGACGGCCGCTTCGACGAGGCCATGAAAGAATACGAGCAATCGTACCGTCTCGACCCGAACTCGGAGGAGATCGCCCTCTCCCTTGCAGGGCTCTCGATGCGAAGGGGCCAGTTCGACCAGGCGACGCTGTATGCGCAGAAAGCCGCCGAGCTTCAACCTGATAAGGTGCAGACGCTCATGCTGCTGGCGGGCATTTACACGGCCAAGAAGCAATATGATGATGCGATCAGCACCTATCGCCGGGTGATCGCTCTTGACCCGAAGCAGGAGGATGCCTATATTTATCTCGGGTCGATCCTGGCCTCCCTCAAACGGTATGACGAAGCCGTCGAAACGCTCCGGTCCCTGGGAAAGGTCATTCCCACGTCACTCATGTCCCCCTATTACCTCGGCAGGATCTATTTGGAGCGGCAGATGTATCCTGAAGCGCTGGCTGAGTTCAACCGTGCGGTTGCACTCAAGGATGACTTTGAACCCGCCTATACCAGCATCGGGTTCGTCTACGAGCTGATGGACAAGATGCCCGAGGCAATCGAGTCGTACAAAAAGGCCGTGGCCCTTAATCCCCATAACGTCGAGATCATTCAGCATATCGGCCAGTTGTACATCCAGCAGAATGCGCTTGATGACGCTCTGGAGCAGTTTAAACGGGTAGTTTCTCTCGACCCCCAAAACTATGATGCCTACATCAAGATCGGACTTATCTATACCGAGCGGAAGAAATACGAACAGGCCGTGGAGGCTTTCAGGAAAGTCTCGCGGGCGGTCCCGAATGATCTCAAGGTGAAGCGGTATCTTGCCTCGACGCTCGTTGCAGCGAACCATTACGACGAGGCGCTTGGGGAATATCAAGCCATCCTCGCGGCGGCGCCCCAGGACATTGATTCGCTTCTGCAGATTTCTTACCTCTATGCGCAGATGGGGAAGGCCGACCAGGCCGTCCCGCTCCTGAAAAAGGCGCTTGCGGAACAGCCCGGAAAAGCAGAACTCTATCTGTATCTTGCAAACGCCTATATGGATGGAGAAAAGTATCAAAAAGCCGTCGACACCCTGAAGCAGGGGATACAGATGGCGCCGGACCGCGACGATCTGCAGTTCAGTCTTGCCGTGGCCTACGAAAAACTGGGGAAGCGCGATGAGATGATCGCAGCGCTTAAGAAATCGATCGAACTGAAGCCCGAGAACGCCGATGCGCTCAATTATCTGGGATATACCTATGCCGAGAAGGGCGAAAATCTGGATGAAGCAATTCAGCTGATCAAACGGGCGCTCCTGATCAAGCCGGACAACGCGTATATCCTCGACAGCCTTGCCTGGGCTTATTATCAAAAGGGCATGTTGGAAGAGGCGTCCGGGGTCATGCAAAAGGCAATGACAAAAACGACGACGGACGACCCCGTGATGCATGAACACTATGGCGATATTTTCCTGAAGATGTCCAAGAAGGACAAGGCCAGAGAACAGTGGCTCAAATCACTGGAACTGGACCCGGAAAACCAGGCACTCCGCGAGAAGTTTAAAGCAGCGGGTTTTGGAAATCCCGATGAATTGCTTAAAGATGTGAAATCGACGAAAAAAGGCAAGAAGTGAAAACGTCCCGACTCATCGTTCTTGTTGTCATTCCCTTCCTCTTTTCCTGTTTTCCGAAAAAACCGGAGGTCCCTTTGACGGCAGTTCCGGCCGGGCCGCTGCTCCAGGCGCTGGAGCGGCACCGGCAGTCCTTTGTCAGCCTCAAGGCAGTGGCGCGGGTTGAAATCATTAAACAAGGCCGGAGGCGGGCGCTCGACACCGTCGGCATTGTCATCGATGGCCAGAAACGGTTCAGGATGGAAGCCTACGGGCCGCTTGGCCAATCGATCATGGCAATTGTCTGGGATGGGCAGAACGTCCTGCTTCGGATGCCCGGGGAGGACAAGGTCACCCGGACGGGACCTGCCGGTCTGGGCAGGCTCCTCGGCAAGGGCCTGGAGGCCTCCGACCTCTGCGCAGTGCTCTCGGGGAACATTCCCGATGCGGCCCCGTCCTCTTCTGCCACGCTGCTGTGCGGGCAGGAGCGCGACTGCACCCTTGAAATGCGCTCTGGCGACATGATCCGGCGTGTTCTGCTCCAATACCCACCAACCGGTTCGGATCAGGAACCCCGGGTCCTGTCGCAGGAACTGTACCGGGCGGGTAAACTTGTATACGACGCCCGTTTCGAGCGGATGCAGGAAATATCCCATTACCGTCTGCCGATCAGCATCGTGATCGAGAACCCGGACAAGAAGGTGCTGCTCACGGTACAATACACCGACGTCGAGGTCAACACTCCGATCAGCGAGGAGTCGTTCGTGCTGGGCAATGAGGCAGGCGAGCAAAACGCAGGGCATTAGCTTCCTTTTTTCAATACAAAAGGAGAATGACGATTTTTTCACGGGCCGGCGAAAAATCATGAAGAGAAGAGGGATAATATATACAGAGAAAGGAGTGCGATGAATTCGATCGCGCTTCGATCTCCGGCAAAAATCAATCTCTGCTTGTCGGTGCTCGGCAAACGACCCGACGGGTACCATGAGGTGGAGATGATGATGCAGATGGTGGGCCTTTACGACGAGGTCACGGTCGCTCCTGGCAAAAAGGGCATAGAGCTTACCTGCTTCAGCGATGCCGGTTCGGCGCCCGGAGGAGAGGGCAATATTGCCTGGCAGGCAGCAGCAGAGTTGTTGAAGGCGACAGGCAGGACCGACGGTCTCGACATTGCAATACGAAAAAAGATTCCTGTTGCTGCGGGACTTGCAGGAGGAAGCGGAAATGCCGCAGCCGTTCTTGTTGCTGCAAACAGGCTGCTCGGCACAGGGTGCGGGAGGGATCGGCTGGCTGAAATCGGGACAAAAATCGGCATGGACGTTCCCTTTTTCTTTTTCGGGCCCACGGCCATCGCACGGGGAAGGGGAGAAATTCTGACCCAGATCCCTCCAGCGCCGGCCTGCTGGGTATTATTGGTCAACCCGGGGTTTGGGACTTCAACAGCCTGGGTATACAAAAACTTAAATTTGAGGTTGACAAAGAAAGTTGACTGTACTAAAATTGCAAGGCTTACGGTCCGAAACATCGCCGAAGGGCTCCATAATGACCTGGAACCCGTGACAGCATCCGCTCATCCGGAAATCGGCAGGATCGAAGAAGCCTTATTGGCCCAGGGAGCTCTCGGCGTACGCATGAGCGGGAGCGGGCCGACGGTCTTCGGCATCTTCGAGGCCGAAGCCGCTTGCCGTGCTGCCGCAAAAAACCTCTCCGGATACGGGTGGCGCCTCTACCCGGCGGAGACATTGACCGAATCGCCGTTTACGGAGTATCTCTAGGAAAAGAGGACACCGTCGGCCTGATGGTGTGCACCTCCGTACATAATTCGCGTGTCAACCATGAGGGGGGGGCAGCATATGGAAATCACAGAGGTGAGGGTATTTCCGGTCAATAACGAAGAACGGCTCAAGGCGTATGCGACCATAACGATCGATAACGTTTTCTTAATTCGGGACCTGCGCGTTATTAACGGAAATGCGGGACTGTTCGTGGCCATGCCGAGCCGCAAGATGAAAGACGGAACGTTCAAGGACATTGCCCATCCGCTGAACAGCGAGACAAGACAGATGATCGAAAAGAAGGTCCTTGCCGAATACGAGCGCGAATTGGCGAATCCCACAAAGAGAGAACAAGCGCCAAAAGAGCCAGAAGCACAGTAATAGCTCCAAGTTTCAGTACTGCCGATTCTGCGTCTTACGCAAAGGGATAGGCGCCTGCCTATCCTTTTGATGTTTCTCAGGCAGGTCATGGTTGCTGTACAGCAGGCTTCATTCGGGGATCGTCTAATGGTAGGACAGAGGCCTTTGAAGCCTTTAATCGGGGTTCGACTCCCTGCCCCCGAACCAGAATTCGCGAGGATGAGGTTCTCATGGTAAAATTGAGAGGGCAAGAGATAAAAGTATTCAGCGGCAACGCCAATACGGCATTGGCCAAGGAGATCTGCCAGCGGATGAACCTCCCGTTGGGGAACGCCGTCGTCGGCCAATTCAGCGACGGCGAGATCAATGTCCAGATCGTGGACAATGTCCGCGGCATGGACGTATTCGTGGTGCAGCCCACGTCGAGCCCGGTGAACCGGCACCTCATGGAACTGCTCATCATGATCGATGCGCTGAAGAGGGCGTCGGCGTCCAGGATCACGGCCGTATTGCCTTACTACGGGTACAGCAGGCAGGACCGGAAGGTCCAGCCCCGGGTCCCGATCACGTCGAAGCTCGTAGCCGACTTGATTACCGCGGCGGGCGCGAACCGGGTGCTGACCATGGACCTGCACGCCGGCCAGATCCAGGGGTTTTTTAACATCCCCGTGGATAACCTCTTCGCTGCGCCGGTCCTGCTGGAATATATCCGGGCGAAGAAATTCACGAACCTCACGGTGGTCTCGCCCGATGCGGGTGGCGTGGAGCGGGCACGGGCATTTGCCAAGCGGCTGAATGCGGCACTCGCCATCATCGACAAGCGGCGCGACAAACCGAACGAAGCGCAGGTCATGCACATCATCGGCGACGTCAAGGGCCGCGATTGCCTGCTGCTGGATGACATGGTTGATACGGCCGGCACTCTGACCGAAGGAGCGGCAGCGCTCCGGGCGAATGGTGCAGGGTCCATCAGCGCAGCCTGTTCCCATGCGGTGCTTTCGGGTCCGGCGATCCAACG
>JAJXTW010000180.1 GCA_021783455.1 Nitrospirota bacterium
AACGGATTTTTCTTGGACGACGGAGAGAAAGGCCTTCTTGTCCTCCAGATCCTCAAGAGCGCGGATGAGCTTCTCATATTCTTTGAGGTCCAGGATAACAGCTTTCTTTTTCCCTTGTTCATCGGTTATATATTGAGCGTGAGTTTTCATGCATGAATAGTACAGATTATTGACATTGATGTCAAGGGTCCGTAGGTCGGGTAGCCGGTAGGTCGGGTAGAGCAGAGCGAAACCCGACATGTTTTTGTAGGCAGAGCTCAAGGACTTCCTTGAGATTTTTTTGCAATTCATCAAACGCGGCCCCCTGAGTATGGGCTCCGGGAAGGCCGGGCACCACTCCAACGTACAATTTAGTTTCAGGGTCCCATTCTACATAGGCGGTAAAGGTTTTCCTATTATTCCTCCACATATGATAATATTCCTGAAAACTTGGACGCTTGGCAAGCTCAATCTAAAGGTGATGTTTTCTGAAGTGCTGATTCCAACCGGCGGCTAAGAGGGGCGGGGAAAATGCGTGGACCTTTAGCCGTGTGTGGGGATAATTATCAAGTTTTTTTATACAGTACCATACTTTCGTCAATCCCTTCTGATATACTAAATTGTATGAAATCACAGGCTGTCCGGGAAATTGTGCCCTGCTGTGTTTTTTCGAAAAAATCCTCGGTTTCAGGCGCGTCCGCCTGAAGAAAATGACGTGAGTTGTCTATAGGCAACGGTGACTGTTGGTCCCGTTCGCATTGCTGAGTGCCAAAAGCGAAAAGGTTGTTCTCGTTACTATCATCGGGATACCATGCGAGGCAGAGATCATGAATAAAAAAAGCCGTGTAGTTGCGCTGTGCTGGGCAGTGGCGTTCGTTCTGTGCGGAACGGCTGCGCAGGCCGCGCAGGGGCCGGGAGCATGCGTGACCTGCCACACCTTTCTGGGAGGCGAACTTGCGCGGCCTGTCGTGGAATGGAACGGTTCGATCCACCAGCAGAACGGAATTACCTGCGACCTCTGCCATGGGGGAGATGCAAGTGTCGATGTAGGGAACGTGCAGGGTCTTGCCGGGCAGGGGTTTGCAGACAGGATGTCGCGCGCCATGTCGAAGGACCACGGTTTCATCGGCAAGCCTTCCGGAAAGGCCCTGTTTACCATGTGCGGCCAGTGCCATCGCCAATCCGTCGACCGGTACGCAAAGAGCATCATGGGCAAGGCGTACCTTGACCAGAAGGGCGGGCCCTCCTGCGTGACCTGCCACCAGGCGCACCGGAATACGATACCGGCGGTGCCCAAGGTCTGTGAGAGCTGCCATAAGGATACGACGGGTTTTGATCAGATAGATCCGATGGATGTGACCGCATCAACGGTGAACGCGCTGTCGGGCATACGGATTAAAATCGCCCAGGAGAAAACGACCGGCAAAAAACCGCCCTTCATTCCCGTGTTCCCCAGTGACCTTGATCCTTTTCAAATAGGATTCCTCGCATTTGGCGCGGTGATCGTCATGTTCATCATCGGCTACATCGTGTATGTCGCACTGGAAAAGAGGAGATGATATGAGCTTTGAGATCATAGAAGAAAAGAAACCCTCTTATTCAAAGGCAGCCACGTTCGCAGTTCTGATCGTGGCAATCCTTCTTCTCGGCGCGGGCGCAGTCTTCGCCTATCTCCTGATAACCGGCAAAGGCAGTGATTATCTCCTGGGCACCTTGCTCGCTTTTGAGTTTTTGTTCGCCGGCGTTGAGATTGTGCTTTTCGCGCGATACTTTATTCCCTTCAGGGAAGTATCGGAAGACCGCGAGGAGGAACTGCTATGGTAGACGGGAACTCTGCGAAAGAGACCGGCAGGGAAGGGATCACCCGGAGGAGATTCACCCTCGGGATGCTTATTGCGTCGATTGCAGGCGCCTTTGGGTCTCTTTTGGCCCTGTTAAAAGTGCTTGCTCCTGAAAAGAAGGGGGGAGGCTATGCAACGACGATACAGCCGGGAGACGTGCTCATATATGCCAAGGGCGGCAGCGCGGGGTCTCCCATAACGGCTTCATCGATGAACGTCGGCGACGCCGTGCTCGCCTATCCTACGGGCAAGTCGTCGAATCCCGCAAACCTTGTCCAGCTGATCAAGCTTGAGGAAGCGGCGTTCAAACCGCCCACCGATATGTCGCTGACGGACAAGGGCTTTGTGGCGTACAGCGCCATCTGCACCCATCTCGGCTGCACCGTCTCCTGGATGGCGAACCGGGAATCACCCGCAGCGTCGTTCACGGAATGCTTTTGCCATAACAGTATATTCAATCCTGCCGAGGGGGCGAAGGTCATGGGCGGGCCTGCACCGATCCCGCTTGCACAGATCGGGGTTAAGGTGATGCAGGACGGGACATTAGCCTTTACGAGCGATTTCAAAGGCCCCATTGGGCCGCAGGTTTAGGGAAGCGCGAGGACATTGCCATGATTTTTAAATGGTTGGATGAAAGGCTGGAACTCAGGAAGTTCAAGGAAAAGTTCCTGAGCAAGACATTCCCGACCCACCCCACGTTCCTGCTCGGAGAAACGGCGTTGTTTTCCTTCGTCACTCTTGTCGCCACAGGCATCTTCCTCGGGTTTCTTTATGAGCCTTCGACAACAATGGTTTCTCTCTTCGGGGCGATGGTCCCGGCGGCCTATGCGAGCGTGGTAAAAATCGACCTGCTCCCGATGGGCATGATCATCAGGCGCATCCACCACTGGTCCGCCATGATCATGATAGCCGCCATACTTGCCCATCTCCTGAGGGTCTATTTTACTGCGTCCTACCGGAAGCCGCGGGAGATCAACTGGCTCGTGGGGCTCAGTCTGTGGGGCACGGCGATGATCGGGGCATTTACCGGCTATCTGCTGCCCTACAGCCAATTCTCGGTGACTGCCACGTCCATTGCCTATTATATGGCAAAGTCAATGCCGTGGATCGGGGACTGGATGTCAAGGCTCCTCTTTGCCGGCGACTTCCCTTCTGACGGGACCGTCCCCCGCTTCTTCTTCATGCATGTCATGCTGATCCCTGCCGCGCTGATCGGCCTCATCAGCCTGCACATGCTCATTCTGATAAAACAGAAACATACTGAGCCGAAGTCTAACAAGGACCGGAAAGAGGCGCAGGGCGGCAGGAGGCTTATCGGCATCCCGATCTGGCCCGAACAAGCTGTCATCAGCCTGTCGTTTTTCCTGTTCCTGCTGTTCGTGGTCGTGCTGATGGCGGCCTATATCCCCTTAAACCCGATAGAAATGTACGGCCCGCCGTCGCCGGGGACACCGGTGATGAGGCCTGACTGGTATTTTCTTGTCGTCTACGGATTCCTGAAGCTCGTGCCCGGCGATCTGGTATTTACCATCCTGGGAGGCAAGATCACACCCGAGACCATCGGCGGCGTCATCTTCCCCGGATTAAATTTTCTCGCCTATGCATTGGTTCCCTTCATCGACAGGTCAAAGGAACCACAGCCCTATATGGAAAACCCGCTCCACAGGCCCTTTATGACCTCGCTCGGGATCGGGGCGATTATTTTTCTTTGCATGATGGCCGTTGCCGGATACATCGACGTGCTCCATATCACGCCCAGGGCAATGACGGTCTATGCACTCGTCGCCACAGCTGCGGCCTGGAGCGTCAGCTATGCGCTGCTGCGCTGGTACAACGGAAAGAGAGGCAATAATGCCAAAGCTTGATCGCGTCATTCTTAGCGCCTTGCTCGTGTGCGGTGCGTTCACGCTCCCCCTGCCGTCGCATGCCGCCGACGTCAGGAAATCAGGTAACTCCTGCGTCCATTGCCATTCCCGGCTTCCGAACAGCAGTTTTGTGGGAGCAAGGTCTCACAGCTGGACAGGTTCGATCCACGAGAAACACGCGGTTACTTGCGACAAATGCCATGGAGGCAATCCTGGCGCACCTGAACAGAAAGAGGCGCATGCAGGCATGCTCGGCTCGTCCGATCCTCAAAGTACGGTTTACTACAAAAACATCCCGTCAACATGCGGCAAATGCCACGGAGCCGAGTTCTACAAATTCACGCAGAGCCGGCATTATAAGATCCTGGAATCAGCGGGAAAGGGACCTGAATGTGTGACCTGTCATGGCTCCATGGTCACCAGCGTGCTGACGCCCGATACCATAGCCGCCGTATGCCAGCAGTGCCATAACGAGAGGATGGGCACTTTCCCCTATGTTCCGCAAAAAGCGAAGGCGGTATTGCTTCTGCTGACGGAAAGCTCGGCCCTTCTTGATGCGGAAGCGAAGCTGCATCATCCTGCCGAAGGCGCCGAACAGGCCCGCGTTTTGAGCGATGCCCGGTCGTCCCTGCACTCCGCCAGGCTGGATTGGCATAAGTTTGATCTCGACACGATTATCGCTGATTTGCAGGATGTGTATGATTCTCTGAAGAAGCTGTCGCCGAAGAGCCAGCATCGCTGAACTCCGGGAGAGAAGCGTCACTTTCCCTGGAGCCATCATTTTTCGCCACCCGACATCGTGCTGCCGACAGCCGCCCGTACTGCTCCGTGGACGAAAGACCTGTATGTTCCCGTTTATTCGTTCCTTGTCCTTCGTCTGTCCTCCATTTCCGTGGTAAAATAAAACCATGCCTTCCTCCTACGACGTTATCATCATCGGCACCGGTCCGGCGGGCATCTTCGCGGCGCTGGAACTCGTCAAAAAAAACCACCTCAAAATCCTGATGATCGAAAAGGGCAGCGATCTTGAGCGCCGCGCCTGTCCCATGATCGATTCATCTATTCCCTGCGTCCAGTGCGGTCTCTGCAGCATCCTTTGCGGCTGGGGCGGCGCAGGCGCCTACAGCGACGGCAAGTTGACGCTCACCTCTGATTTCGGCGGTTGGCTCAAAGACTATCTCTCGCCGGAAGACCTTGCTTCCTCGATAACCTATGTCGATTCTCTCTACCTGTCTTTCGGCGCCGGAGGCGATGTGCATGGCGGGGATACCGAAGCTTTTTCCCGTCTCAGGAAAAAAGCGGCTGGCTACAATCTCGAGCTGATCCCTGCCAGAATCAGGCACATCGGCACGGAAATGTGCAGAGAGGTTTTGAAGAAGTTGAAGAACGAACTGAACATGAAGGTCGATTTCATATTCGATACGGCGGTGGACAAGATCAACGTCAATCAGGGCGCGGTCTCCGGCGTCACCCTGCAGGGAGGCCGTACAATCGGGGCCGGCTCGGTGATTGTCGCAGCAGGCAGGGAATGGTCGTACTGTCTTTCCGGAGAAGCAAAGCGGCTTGGACTCGCGATCAGGAAAAACCCCGTTGATATCGGCGTCCGCGTCGAACTCCCTGCCAAGATCATGAAAGACATAACCGACGTTGCCTATGAGGGCAAGTTTATTTATTACACCAAGCGGTTCCGTGACCGCGTCCGGACCTTTTGTATGAATCCGTACGGCGAGGTCGTGAAAGAATACACTGAAGGCATATTCAGTGCAAACGGCCACAGCTATAAAAACAGGAAGACCGAGAACACCAACTTTGCGCTCCTCGTGAGCACGGACTTTACCGAACCGTTCGACGATCCCATCTCCTACGGCAGGTATATCGCCGGTCTTGCGAACCTGATCGGAGGCGGCGTGATCGTCCAGCGTCTCGGCGATCTCAAAATGGGCAGACGGTCCACGCCGGAGCGCATTCAAGAGGGCTCTGTGCGGCCCACGCTGGAGGACGCCACACCGGGAGACCTGAGTTTTGTCTTGCCGTACCGGCATCTTCATAATATTACGGAAATGCTCGAAGCGCTCGATAATGTCGCGCCGGGCGCGAATTCCGGCGATACCCTTCTGTACGGCGTGGAAGTGAAATTCTATTCAATGAAGCTGAAGCTGACGCCAAACCTCGAGACGGAAGTGAAAAATTTATTTGCCGTGGGTGACGGGGCAGGGGTGACGCGAGGACTGATCCAGGCATCTATTTCGGGAGTAGTGGCGGCCAGGGAAGTGCTGAAAAGGGTATAAAGAGTAAGAAAAAGAAGCGAAAATCATTTGCGCGAAAGGGAGGCGGGGCACTGCCCTCCCTTTTTCAGCTTACCCAAGTATTGAATGTCATTATTGAACAGGTGGTGATAGTCATGTTTGTGAATCCCGCGACTTGCAATCCTCCCGGCTTCCGCCCGGGGGGGCTCCCCTGGCCACTTCCTAGAGCATATAAGTTGTACAGGAGAGAACGAGCCAATATTGTTA
>JAJXTW010000181.1 GCA_021783455.1 Nitrospirota bacterium
CGATCTGTACTGGTCCTTCAGATCCAGGGTCAATTTGTCGAAGTAATTCACCCTGACCATTGCCGTGATGCCCCAGAGTGTGGCGCCGGAGGAAAGAATAAACGCGAGGACGCTTACCAGCCCTCCCAGGTTGCCCTCCCCGGCCCTGACGAGGATCCTGCTCGCGCAGCCGCCCCCATACACGATGCCCACGCCGAAAATGAACCCTCCGACAATGTAGCTGAGCCAGGTGAACGGCGAAGCTATATAGATGCTGCGGGATATGTCCACCGAGCCTGATTGGTAAAGCAGCTGCGTGGCGGGTATCGCGACAAAGAGCGCCATGGCATAGGCCCGCGTCTGGGTCAGATCGTAGGTGGTCACGATATTGTGGCAGGCCGCGGCTATGCAGAATTTCGACTGCTGCACAATTGCCCCTAAAAGCCCGCCGAGCAATAAACCGGAAACGATGACCGCGGTTTGGATGGAATTTTTGGCGCCAGCTATCTGTTCGTCCGACAGCGTCCCGGCGTCAAGAGAAGCATATCCTTTGATCTTTGCGATAAAGTAAACAACCCAGAGAAACGCGCCGAGCATCATTGCAGCGCCGAGAATTTTTCTGCCCTTTGACATTCATTCCTCCCAAACGGTGTTAAAAAACTGGAAGCGTTGTATTGAGCATCCGCTTCAATGCTTGCAATCAGGAGCTGATGTTCTCGCGAAAGTTAAAATCCACCGCAGAGACGCCGAGGCGCAGAGAAAATAACATTAAAAATTGATTGATGTCCTCTGCGTCCTGCGGTTAAAACTGATTTTCCATACCGTGCCGAATAAAGACCGGCGTCAGACTACCAGCAGGGGTTTGTCGGTAAGAACATTTACTGTTTTCTTCTTCTTAATATAGTCGATGACGATGTCATACACCGGCGGTCCGGGCTGCTCCGCCATGGAAGCCCAGCCTGACATGGTGTATTCCTTGCCGGGGTCCACAGGTTTGCCGTGGACTTTGAGGTCCTGGATCCTGTTGCCGGCCGTCTTGCCAACGTGAATGCTGAAATCCAGCCCCCTGGTCCTGACCATGTCTCCGCCCTGCTGCATGTACGGGTCGGGATTGAACAGGTTGTCCGCAATGTCCTCGAGAACGTCCTTGATCGTGCTGCCCTTCATGGCTGTCTTGTACGTATTGGGATACGTAAGCGCGGTTTGCGAATAAACGTCTTCTGCCGTGATCGGGCCCTGGAGCACGGTCCTGCCCCATCTGAAGCCGGGCGAGAACGCAAAATCCACGTTATAGTGGTCTACCAGGGCGTCGCATATCAGGTCGTCAAAGCTGCCGTCCAGGTTGCCCCTCCGGTAGAGCAGGGTCTCGGTATGGCCCAGCACCTCGTCGAGCTTGTCCTTGTAAGGGGCGCGAAGCCCCTCCACGAGTTTCTCCATTTCAGGGTCCGGCTTGATGAGCTCGGACATGACCGGTATGAGCCTGAAGGAGTAGCTTTCTATTTTCCTGCCCTTGACATTGAGGTCGAGCCTCGAAACGAATTTGCCGTAGCAGCCGGAATTGATGACCAGGGTCTTGCCCACGATGACCGGCTTCGGCACGCCGTCGTGGGTATGGCCGCCCAGGACAACATCTATCCCCTTCACCCTTCCGGCCATTTTCCTGTCCACATCCATGCCGTTATGGGAAAGCACGACGATGAGGTCGACCTTCCTGGCCTTTAATTCATCGACGATCGCCTGCATATGCTCGTCCTTTATGCCGAAGGACCAGTCGGGGATGAACCTCCGCGGGTTCGCTATGGGCGTGTAGGGGAAGGCCTGGCCGATCACGGCAATTGCCAGCCCGTTGATTTGTTTTATGACATAGGGCTTGAATATGGGGTCTCCCCAGGTTGCGTCGTTTACGTTCTGGGCGACAAAGGAGAAGTTCATCTTTTTTATCAGCTCCTGAAGCCGGTCCTGGCCATAGGTGAACTCCCAGTGCCCGGTCATGACGTCGCAGCCGAGCTTGTTCATGGCCGTAACCATATCTTCGCCCTGGGTCCACATGCTCGTGGCTGACCCCTGAATGGTATCCCCCCCGTCCAGGTGCAGGACCTTTCCTGTCCTTTCCGCCCTGATGTTTTTTATTAAGGTCGCGATATAGGCGAAGCCGCCCATCTTGCCGTATTCCCTCGCGAGCCTGGCATAGTCGTCGCACGTGAAGGCGTATGACTCCTCTGTATCCGGCTGGTAGCCGTAATATTTAAGAAAATCCCTGCCCGTGATATGCGGAGGCAGCCCCTTGTCTTCACCAACCCCGATATTCGTATCCGGCTCCCGGTAGTATATGGGAACGAGTTGGGCGTGCGTGTCCGTGGTATGCACCAGCGTGAGGTTGCCCTGCGCGGCGAAGCTGAGAAGGTTCCCGGCGTTCAGGCTTTTCGCGAAGGCCGCGGGAGTAAGTGGAGCCAGGGTCGCGGTCCCGGCCGCCAGCCCCAGCATCTGAATAAATTTTCGTCTTGTGATGCTCATCCGGTCCTCCTCATAATCTGGTGTGGCCTGCTTACATCCTGAATCCGGGGACTTGTATCGGGACCCCGTTCCCCTGATACGTAAGGTAGAGTTCCAGGTTGCGGTACGTCTCGCTCTGGAACGGCAGCGGCTCCTGCCTTACGTTCTTGTTGCAGCCCCTGAACCTCTTCTGGAGCGATCCGACCCCCGACCAGTCCAGCCGGTACGTGGGGAAATGGTCCGTATGGTGCCTGTTGTTCGACAGGAGGTTCGCCCTTATCATATGCCCCGCATACTTCACATGGCACAGGGCGCAGCTGAAGTTGAACTGTCCGAACCTTTTATAATAGTATTCCTTGCCTGCCTCGTAAAAAGGCTTTGCCGGGCCGTCTATGCTCACGTGGATCGGTACGCCGTTCGAGAGGGATTTGACGTACAGCTCGAGCGCCAGCTGAGGATCGGATTCATATTTCAACTCCGGAGCGCCCATGTGGTCCTTCCGGCACCTGTTTATCTGCAGCGCCACCGTATCGATACCCTTTATTGCCGGGTCGTATTTGGGATACATTGCCGCGACGCCTTTCAGCTTTTCTCCGTTTGCGCCATGGCAGCTCGCGCAGGATTTGCCCGCGCTGCCTTGAACCTTGCTGAAGAGGTCTTTGCCGTCATCGACAACGAAATCGGCTGGGTTCCCTTCCGCGGCCATCTGTTCGGTAAACTTGCCGTAGACCGCTTGGTATCTCTTCTCGTATTCCTGGGTCGAGATATTCGGCGTATATTCCGTTATCACAGGGGCGGACGCTTTACCTCCGGCGGAAGGGGTTCGGACCGCGCACGCGGAAAACACGAACAACGCGCACGCGGGCAAAATCATAATTCTCACGATAAACTTGCTCATTACCGATTACCTCCTGATTGTTATTGAGGGCTGATCTGGACCGCCTGCTCGTAAACCCCTCCCTTGATGTCCTTGTAGACGATCTTGATCGGCGCCGCCTTGTCGGCTTTCACGTAAAAGGTTATAAAAGGATTGGCGCTGACGGCAATGGTCCAGTCGCAGTGAGTTATTTTGTCGTTCCCGTAAAAGACGTCCACATCATTGATGTAATAGGCGGGGATCACGCTGCCGTCCTTGTTCTTCCTCATCCCCGTTTCCATCGGGTGGCTGACAAGCACCTGCACGGGGATGACGTCGCCTTTTTTTATCGTATTCGGCACCCTGATCTTTATCTTCCCTACAGAAGCCATAATGTATCCTCCTTGAGCTTTTTTCCCGGTATGGTCGGAAATTTTACCCGCCGCAGCCGCCGACGGTCACCTTGACCGCCTTCGCAGCGCCGTAGAGCTGCCCTTTGCTCGTTTCCAGGACCACGCGCACGTTCGATGTTTTCCTCATCTTGATCCTCATCGCAAATTCTGCCTTGCCGTTCGCGGGGGTAAGATCGATGCCCGCCACATAGGGCTCGAGGTTCCCTTCCGCGTATACGTTTATCTTCTTGACATAGTCGTCGCTTCTCATCGGCAGATCGGACGTAATGGTGATCGGGACGACGGCCCCGTTCTCCGCGATTATCGGGGCCTTGATGTCGACATGCGACATGCTCACATTTTTATTGCCGAACTGCTTCTTGAGGACGTCGTTGATGTTCTTCTCATTCGGCGCCGCTGCTGCCGGCCTCACGAGCGACGGCAGGGAGCCCGCTACAAAAAGCATCGCGCAGGCAGCGCCCGTGGATTTGATGAACGCCCTCCTCGTAAGCGCCGGTCCCTTCTCTTTCTGCTTCATCTTGGTTCCTCCTTATTTGTTTTTCTTAAAGCTGTAAAGATACTCGACAACATCATCGACGTCTTTTTTCGTCATAAACTTGTTCGGGCCGAACGGCGGCATGATGGTGTCCGGATCGAACACCCTTGCATCCCATACCCACTGCCATACCGTGCCCCTGTCTTTTTCCGTAAATCCCTGCATGGATTGTACGAGGTCCGGCCCTACATCTCCCGGGAACTCCATGTTGGGAATGACGTGGCATGCGACACAGTTTCCGAGGCTTTTTGTCTCGACAATTTTTTTGCCGTTCTCTGCGTTGCCGGCGGCCAGCACGACTGCCGGCAGGGCCGCAAGCACGAGAGCCAGGCTAAACGCACCAACATTACCGATCTTCACTTGTTTTCTCCTTTCTTATATTTGCGTGATGTGACTTGGCGGGTGGGAAACCTTTTACCATAACGCCTCCTTCCCTTTTGGTTCCTTCGTGCACCGCCCCGCCGAAACTCGAAAACATTGTCTTTTTTATTTGGCGCAAAAGGCGCTCATACCCACTTCATGGCAAAGCAAATCTTTAAAATCCTCTTTCGTCACCACACCGGGGATCCTCAAAAGCACCTTCTCCCCCGGGCCCATGAAAATAACGGTCGGGATCCAAAAGACCTTGTATTTTTTCTTAAACTCAACGCCGGTCAGGCCCCCGGAGGCCGGCTTTTCCTGTCCGTGGATGTCAACTTTTATTATTTGAGCGTTTTCCCGGAGGGTCCTGGTTATGGAAGGGTCATTAATCACCTCGTCCATCATTTTGCACCATTTGCAGTTCTCCTGATAGAAGAACAACATTTTGATATCACCCGATGCGCTGACTAGCGGCGGCGCTTCCATAATCAGAAGGAAGGAGCAAACAATCGTAAGGAGTATTTTCTTCATATGTTCATCAGATATGCAAAAGGCATTCCCGCTTAATCAACGGGTAAAAAGCCGTTTTCTGTCCCTTTTGGGACAATTTCATTTTTTTTGGTGTGCACTTTAGGACAATGTGAGGCCAGGTAAAATAACGAGTCTAAAGGAAACAAGGCGTATGCGGAGATCATCTCCGAATTTGGACAGAGATCGTACCCCCTTCTTCTTTCTTATCGACCATGACGCAGCCGAGGTTCCCGCAAAGGAACAGGAGCTTTTCGCTGGCCGCGACATCCCTGGTGATGATCGTAAGGACCTCCCCCGGTGTCAGCGCCGTGAGCGTCTTCATGGCGATCGTCTCAGCCCGCGGGCTGAGCACGCCTCGTATTTCCAGCGTTTTATCCGATCTAACCATCAACTCCTCGCAATGCCGCCTCGGGCTGAAGGAAATAGATCCGCGCAGCCGTCCGGCCCACAAAGTCTTTGAAATCGGATCTGAACAATCACTTTTAAAGCAAGGATAATGCCAGGACAAAAATCCCGCACCGCACCAAGCTGCTTGAAAAGCCCTGACGGAAATACGGTCCGCGTTTGGGAATGACAGCAAGGAAAGGATTAATCCTAAAAACGGTATTTGCCATGGATCAAATCTGATAAGAGTCGGATAAAGTTGGATTTTTCTTCAAGGATAGTTTACCCAATAGGTAATTGCCTTGCTTTCGAATTTATCCGCTTTTATCATAGGTTAATCCGCTTCTTCTGTGTCTAAGTGCTTTTTCTACGTTAATTCGGGATCTCCCTGTCCAGGCATTTTCCTTAAGGCATTTTGTTGCAAATCAAGCCCGCTCGTGCGTATAATGTCGCATGAAAAAGTTGTTTCTTGTCCTGAGTTGTGCGCTCGCGCTCTTGCCGCTCTCCGTCGGCTTCTCCCGGGAGAAGCCCGCAGGGGCCCCGCCCTTGGTATTTGTTCTGCCGCCCGTGGAAGACATCAGCATCATGTACGAAAAATTTTTACCCCTGAAAGTGTATCTCGAGCAGGCGACATCGCAA
>JAJXTW010000182.1 GCA_021783455.1 Nitrospirota bacterium
GAACGATCCGCTGTGGGAGTTGCCGCAGAGCTTGAGCCAAAGGTTGTCCAGGCCGATGATCTTGCCGAACCGCTCGGCCCAGAACAGGTTGGTTCCGCCTTCGTAGAGTGAGACGATATTATCGTCGGAGATCTGCGGCAGGACCCACTCCTTCTTGCCCCAGATGCCCGAGCCGTAGGGCCACTGGGTGGACTTGTAGCGGTCCTCGAAGAGCTTCATCCACGCCTTGGCGCTTCGGTGGGAGAGGGCCTGCATGTCGTGCTTTACTTCCAGCAGCGAATCGCAGGCCTTGCAGCGGTAGATGATCTTGTTGAGCGGATATTGCTCATTGCACTTCTCGTTGATACATTGAAACCAGGCGCGATAGGGCATAGGCTCCACCTTCAGGTTGTCGTATTCGTTGGCAAAAATACACTGTTCCGGGAAACGCGGCGATAAACCTGCGCTTCCACGCATCGGGAAATATAGCATACTGTCGCGGCAATAATCAATGCTAATTTACGGCAGGTATCGGGTCTGCGAGGATAGATTTTGGAATGGGGCTTGAAGTTTGTCTGCAAGTCGTGCTAAAATGCCCCCGTTAAAGATATTGCGCCGGTACAAATGCACCACTGTCTGAGCACATTGTTTCTTTAATTAATACATTTACGGAGCAAACACTTTTTTCAGGAGGAAAACAACATGGAGAAGGTTTCGTACAAGGACATCGGTCTGGTCACAACCACGGAAATGTTCGCGAAAGCGATGAAGGGCAAGTATGCGATCCCGGCATACAATTTCAACAACATGGAGCAGCTTCAGGCGATCGTGCTGGGGTGCGTGGAATCCAGGTCTCCCTTCATTTTGCAGGTATCGAGCGGCGCCCGGAAGTACGCGAACCAGACCCTGCTGCGGTTTCTTGCCATGGGCGCGGTTGCCATGATCAATGACGCCGGGTCGCCGGTGAAGTTCGCGCTGCACCTGGACCACGGCGACACCTTCGAACTATGCAAGTCCTGTGTCGACTCGGGTTTTTCTTCGGTCATGATCGACGGTTCCCACCATTCCTACGAGGATAATATTAAGGTTACCAAGCAGGTGGTCGAATATGCTCATGCTCATGGCGTGGTCGTGGAAGGGGAGCTCGGCGTCCTGGCCGGCATCGAGGATGCTGTGTCCGCCGAGAAATCGACCTATACCAGGCCTGAACAGGTGGAAGACTTTGTTAAGAAGACGAACGTCGACTCCCTGGCCATCTCCATCGGCACGTCTCACGGCGCCATGAAGTTCAAGCCGGAGCAGTGCACCCGGGACAGCCGTGGCGTGCTTGTGCCTCCGCCGCTTCGTTTTGACATCCTTGAAGAGATCGAGAAGCGTATTCCCGGGTTCCCGATCGTATTGCACGGCGCGTCGTCAGTTATGCCCGAATACGTTGAGATCATAAACAAGAACGGCGGGGCGCTTAAAGATGCAGTCGGCATTCCCGCGGACCAGCTCAGGAAAGCCGCGCGGAGCGCCGTGTGCAAGGTCAATATCGACAGCGACGGCCGTCTCGCAATGACCGCCATGATCAGAAAGACCCTGGCGGAGAAGCCGGCCGAGTTCGACCCGAGAAAGTACCTCGGTCCTGCCCGCGATGAACTGATCAAGATGATCATCCACAAGAACAAGGAAGTTCTGGGTTCTGCCGGACAGGCGTAAAAAACTGACTGCGGGGGGCGGTTCATTGCTGGTGCAGAGCCCGCTTTTGAGCTGACCTCGTTTTTTATTCCGCTCCATCGTGTATTGGTTAAGGAAAGGCTCGGCGCAGCATGACTGATTATTTAAAAATCGTGTATGCCTATCGATTCGACAACAGCGACACGATAAAATTCGATGTCCTTCTCGATTCCGATACGCTTGATATCCTTCCCGAGAAGAACCGAGACCTGCCCGAGTGGACCCTGCTTGGGTATTGCCAGTGCGCTATCTGTCCGCTCGATGCCCGGACCCATCCTCATTGCCCGATAGCGGCAAATTTTTCCGGCATTGTTGAAAAGTTCAAGAATTTTACGTCCCACGACCAGGTGAGCGTTGCCTGCGTTGTGGAAGAACGAACCTATTCGAAAAAGACGACGGTCCAGATGGGCGTGAGCTCTTTGCTCGGAATTATCATGACCACGAGCGGCTGTCCCATCATGGCGCAGCTTAAGCCCATGGTCCGGTTTCATCTGCCCTTTGCCAGCCTGGAAGAGACGATCTTTCGCATGGTGTCCATGCATCTCGTCGCGCAATATCTTCGGCACCAAGCCGGGAAAAGCTCGGAATGGAACCTGAACGGATTGATCAAGATCTACGGCCAGGTGGGCGAGGTGAACAGGGATTTTGCGGACCGGATGGTGGGGGCGGCCAAAAACGACGTGAACGTAAACGCTCTCGTGAATCTCGATGCATTCGCGAAAATGGTCCCCCTGGCTGCGGACAAAATGCTCAAGAAGATCACGCCTTATTTCAGCGCACTGATGAAGTAAACCGGCGCTGGGTCGTATGCCGGTTTCGTACGGTCGCCGTGTCAAGCAATTGTCTCAACCCATTCTTGCGTAAGGACCCCATGGAAAAATTATCCAAGAGAGATATCCTGGCGCTGGCTTCATCAACGGGGGACGCTTCCAACTGCGACCTTTCCGGGGTCAATCTGAACAATATGGAGCTGATCGGCTTCAAGTTTGACGGTGCTGTCCTCATTGGCGCCAACCTCAGCAGTTCGAACCTGACCGGGGCGAGCTTTAACGATTGCGACCTCAGTGGAGGCAATTTGAGCAGCTCGAACTTCACCGGCGTATCGTTCCTGAAGGCGAAACTCGAAAAAGCGGACCTCACGTTCTCCACTTTTGTTGCCGCTGATTTCACAGAGGCGCATCTGAACGAGGCGAACTTTACGAACTCGAAACTCTCGTCAGCAATATTCGAAAAAGCGGACCTCTCAGGTGCGAACCTGCAGATGGCCGACGCCGGCATGATCCATTGCAAGAAAGCGCTTATGCCGAAAATCCATACCCGCGGCACAAGCCTGATCGGCGCCGATCTCGCGGGGTGTAATCTGCGTGGGGCGAAGCTTTATGGCACGGATATGAGCGCGGCATGCCTCTCCTCCGCCGATCTCCGGGAAGCGGACATCCTTGATTCCACGCTTGTTGCGGCGGACATGACGAATGCAGACCTGCGCGGTGCGCGTTTGAGACGCACGGATCTGACCAGGGCGCAGCTTGACGGGATTAAGCATGATGCGGAACTGGGAGACTTGCTGGAGAGATACCGGGGGGGAAAGTCCTAAGTCTCACTTCTTATCTTCCTCGGTGATGTTAAAAGATCCTATCTTGTCCGATTTTTTTGTCTTTTCCAGAGATTCCATGAGTGTTGCAACGATCACTTCCGGATTCCGGAGCGGTTGATGGGGCAGGGGCGTCGCGCATTCTCTCTGAATGAACCTTTCGTCATCAGGGGTGAGGAGAAGAAATCTGATGCCTGCCCGATATTTTTCTCCGTACCGGCCGCTCCAAACTAACACGCCGCCCTTATGTCCGCCTACGCGGTCCTTGAACCAAACGAAGCCGTGTTCGACCGATTTCCCAGATTCGATTCCGATGCCGTTCCTGCTGAGGTCCACAAGCTGAACGACGTGGTCCCTCCACTCGAAATTCTTGAAGGTAATGACTCCCATCGCGCAATGCCGCTCCACCTCGATGAGATGGCGTTGTGAATTTCTCATTTCTCCCATTGAACTGGCCCCGGTTATAGTCGCATAATTGAGCGCTCAAGGATTCGCTGGAGATAAATGCATCATGACGCACAACCGTTTATTTGTCGTGATTGTTATAACTATATTATAGACAAAAAGAAAGCATAGTGCATTATAAGTATGCTAATTGCTTTCAGGCAAAGTCTCAGCTATAATAGGTCTTGTATTTAAACCCAAATGAGGGATAATGCATACAATCTTTTCGGGCAAATCTTGTATTCTGCTACTCTTGCACAACACTTATCTGTTCGTTAATGCATCGCACCTCACAATTTAAGGAGGATTCATGAAAATCCTGCTCGTGTATCCCAAATACCCGGAAACCTTCTGGAGCTTTAAGTACGCCCTCAAGTTCATTTCCAAGAAAGCCAGTCTTCCACCGCTCGGCCTCCTCACGGTCGCAGCCATGCTGCCTGTTGACTGGGAAGTGCGTCTTGCGGATAAGAACGTAAAATCCATCAAAGACTCGGATCTGCGCTGGGCTGATTATGTATTTCTGAGCGCAATGTCCATTCAGAGGGAATCTGCGGAGTCTGTCATCAGCCGGTGCAAAAAGCTGGGAGTAAAAATGATCGCAGGAGGACCCCTGTTTACTTCGGTGCCGGAGGAGTTTGGTCATATAGATCATCTGGTTTTGAACGAAGCCGAGATCACGCTGCCGCTGTTCCTGGAAGACCTGAAGCAGGGGAAAGCCAAGCATCTTTACACTTCCCCGGAGTGGGCGAACCTTGGAGCGACACCGGTTCCGCGGTTCGACCTTCTCGACAAGAGCAAGTATGCCTCCATGAACATCCAGTATTCGCGGGGGTGCCCCTTTGACTGCGATTTCTGCAACATAACCGTTCTTTACGGGCGCGTGCCCCGCACCAAAAGCGCGGCTCAGGTCCTTGCTGAGTTTGACGCACTGTATGCGCAGGGATGGAAGGGCGGCGTGTTTATCGTTGACGACAATTTCATCGGGAATAAGGGAAAGCTCAAGAAGGAAATCCTCCCTGCCATTATCGATTGGATGGAGAAACGCAAACATCCGTTTACACTCTATACCGAGGTTTCTATCAACCTTTCCGACGACGCCGAATTGATGAAACTGATGGCACGAGCAGGGTTCGACCAGGTTTTCGTGGGCATCGAGTCGCCGAATGATGAGAGCCTCGCCGAATGCAGCAAACTGCAGAACCGGAATCGCGATCTCATTGCCAGCGTCAGAAAAATTCAGCAAGCCGGTCTTGAAGTGCAGGCCGGGTTCATTGTGGGGTTCGACAAAGACCCGGACTCCATCTTCGAACGGTTGATTGCGTTCATCCAGGAAAGCGGGATCGTGACCGCCATGGTAGGCCTCCTGAACGCTCCACATGGTACCAAGTTGTACCACCGGATGAAGGAGGAGGGGAGACTCATAAAGTCCACGACTGGAGACAATACGGATTTTTCAATCAATTTTGTCCCGAAAATGAGCAACGAAGCCCTGCTTTCCGGCTACCGTTCCATCCTGAGCACGATTTATTCGCCCAAGCATTACTACGCGCGGGTAAAAAAATTCTTGCAGGAGTATCGCCCGGTGAAGGTCCGCGGTCCGCGGTATAGCTTCAGTTACCTCAAGGCAGGCATCAGATCCATTTTCCGTCTCGGTATTATCGGCAGGGAACGCTTCCAGTACTGGAAGCTCCTTGTCTGGTCGCTCTTCCGGCGCCCACGGCTCCTCCCTCTCGCCATTACGCTGTCGATATACGGATACCACTTTCGCAAGGTTTTCACGAGGCATGAGAAGATGTTGCGGATGGCCAAGAACGAGATTTCCCCTGTCTGCTGACACGTTCGCTGGACTGCTTAGTTCCAGCGCTTATCTCAAAATTAAGTCTGCTGCATGGTGTGTTCATGCAGCAGACTTTTTGCAATTCTTCCCCTCGTCCCAGTTATCGAAAAATAAACAGTGACGCCTGTTCCGTGTTTTCAGGCGGCCTTTTTCTGCCTAAACATCGGGACGAGAATATCGTCGCAGAACTGTTCGAATGATGTCGGAGTGATATTCCGGGCCGGGGGCCTCATTTTGACGGCAATATGTCCTTCGTTAAAGGCCCTGCTCATCTCCACGTACAGCCTGCTCATGTCGGGCGACAAGCCGGCTGACTTCATTCCTTTTTCGGCATCTTCATAAGAGAACATAATATACGCGAGGCCGGGTTTGTCTATTTTTTTGGCGATGATCGACGTTGCCTCGATCATCGTCAGATCCCGCGGTCCGACCAGTTCCTGTACGGAAGAACCGAAAAAATTCCGCTTTATGAGCCTGTCAGCGGCAACGGCTGCGATATCCATCGTTGCAATCATCGGCATCTTCAAATCGCCGCGGATCGCGCTGCCGTTGATGTTCTTTGATTTTATCAGATCGACGTTCATGAGCACATTTTCCATGAAGTATGCACAACG
>JAJXTW010000183.1 GCA_021783455.1 Nitrospirota bacterium
GGCATCCCATGTGCGGCGGCAAATCAGCGGCAGTCAAAGGGGAGGGAATCAGGCTCAGATTCTCTGACAGGCAGTCGCCCCGAAAAAATTCCTAGGCTACTCTCTTAAGATTGCGAGAAGACGCGTTGACATCTTGAACTTCAGCCCTTCTTCCTGCCTCACCATTTGA
Source organism: Nitrospirota bacterium (assembly GCA_021783455.1). GTDB lineage: Bacteria > Nitrospirota > UBA9217 > UBA9217 > UBA9217 > JAJYKN01. The sequence continues at coordinate 170 of JAJXTW010000183.1, forward strand.
TAGAAGTCGCAGACTTCGCAGTTATGATATTTCTGGGCAAAGGAACCCTGCTCTTTCCCTCCGCAGAGCGTTCCCGCCACGACCCAGCAGGCCCTTCCCGCGTACTCTCCCTCGTGGACACCAGACAGTTTTCGCTCTATCGAGGCGGGACAGGTGCCCAGCTCACGCACGCTTACGCCGCCGGGTTCTCTGCCGCATTTTTTTAATTGCCAGCAATTCTTCTTCATCTTAGAAGCCCTTCATCAGCCTTGAAAAGTGCGGGCATACAACCAAAAATAAAAAGGCCTGTCAATCAGTTTTGAAACTTATGCTCCCGCAGTAATTTGGTGCGGCATTGCAGCTCCTCACCCCCGGGATCCCTGCTGGCTCCCGGAGTGATGGGCTGGGGCGGTCTGTACTGCATATTTGGGTTCCGCGGGACAGACCTGCCCGAAAATATCCCGTCAAGTTGCTTGACAGCATATTTCACAACCATTACCATTGTTGTCAAGGATTGAGAAGCAACCCAAAACGGCTGATCAGAGGGAGCACATGAAGAAGATTTTTCTTCGCCGGCTTATATTGATACTGGCTGTACTCGCTCTTTCAGGATGCAACCTGCAAACCAAGATGCTCTATTACCCGGAAACCAACATTCCGCCGCAAGAATCGCTTGCTGCAGATAATATTCAATTCTGGCCATCGGGCCCGGACAACTACCGGGGTTTTGTCAGCAGTGCGCCGGAAAGCGGCTCCAAAGGCACGGTCGTGGTTTTTCACGGAAACGCCGGGACAGCGTCGGACCGGGCATTTTATGCGAAAGCCCTCGCGCCTCTCGGGTTCCGGGTGATTCTCGCCGAATATCCGGCCTACGGAGGCAGGAAAGGAAAACCAAGTGAAGCAGCTTTCGTGAATGACGGAAAAGAGACACTGCGCCTCGCATTTGAAAAATACGGGAAACCGATCTTCCTGCTCGGAGAATCCCTGGGATGCGGAGTGGCGGCGGCAGTCGCCAGGGACGCTCCGGTCCCGATCAAAGGGATGATCCTCATTACGCCTTGGGACACGCTTTTGTCGGTAGCAAAAGAGAAATTTCCCTGGCTCCCGGTCCGCTTGTTCCTCACGGACAAATATGACACCGTGTCGAACCTGAAAATGTTTCAGGGGAGAATTGCAGTTGCCGGGGCCGAGCGGGACGACGTCATCCCCATAGGGCACGCGCTGGCATTATACGAATCGCTGCACGGAATCAAAAAGATGTGGACAGTTCACGGGGCGGGACATAACGATTGGCCGGACTTCGCGGGGCCCTCGTGGTGGAAAGAGCTCACGGACTTTGTTGCAGGGAATATTTGATCCTCATTCGCTCCTCGGCCTCCTGCCCTTTACCTTCTATTATCTTGGGAACAGCAGTAGGACGCTGATGAACGCAGGTTTACGCAGATAAAACCAGACAGTACGATGGGAAGCCCGGCCACCGTCCGGGCGGGTCTTTTTTTTATTACCCGATGTTTTCTTGTTCGTCTTAATCCGCGTTTATCCGATTTTATCGTTCGACTGAGCTCACGACGAAGTCTGCGTCCAGATGCTCTTTTTAGGATTATCGTCTCCGCAAAACCCGTGCGGAATTTCCTATGGAAAATTGAGCGTTGTTTTGGTAGTATGTTCTCTCACGACGTTGACCGGAGGAACGATGGGACTATTTGATCGCGCACTGAATTTATTAAGGAGCAACGAGGAGAAAGCGCCCGCCCAGAAGCCGGGCAGGAACGATGCCTGCTGGTGCGGCAGCGGGAAAAAGTATAAAAAGTGCCATCTCCCCGAAGACGAGATGAAAGCGGCAAAGGCCTGCTCGCTCAACTGCGGCCCCACGTGAAGCTCTTCCTGAGCTGAGTTCAGCTCCCGTCGAACCATTCAACCTGAAAACGGCATTTGACACCGATCAAATCTGATGATCTCGTAAGAAGTCATGTCTCACACAAAGCCACAAAGATCACAGAGAAAAAATCCTTCTTCACAAGAGCTTTTCTTCGTGTCTTCGTGCCTCCATGTGAAAATTTTATTTTTTACGAGATCATCAAATCTGATACGAGTCGGATAAGGTTGGATTTTTCTTCAAATAGTAGTTCCCCCAACGGTGATTGCCTTGCTTTCGAATTTATCCGCCTTTATCATGTATTAATCCGCTTCTTCTGTGTCTAAGTGCTTTTTCTATGTTCAATCTCTCTTGTCGCAATTCCGATAGGTCAATCCATATAACGCATTGATTTGTCGTGAAATAAAAAAAACATCAAAAAAGCATCACTCTTGCTATACTGTAGTTGATCAAAGGTGCAGGTCCGCCCTTTGCAATACATCATCGATAGATGTGCCGCATCCTTTGGCCGGTCACGCAAATGGGGTTTTGCAAATAACCATCAAGTGAGGAAAATCGGTATTGTCGTGTCTGAAACACAAGGCCCGGCCGTTGCAAACTATATTACTCTACTGAGCTTAAATTCTATTGTTCCGCCCGCAAACAAGTGAGCAGCGCGCCGAGCGGCTCGAAAAAAAGTTCACCCATGGAATCGGGGCCTGCGGTGATGAAAAATACGATGATGGCGCTGAGCGGCACCGAGAGCGCGAGAGAGGAACCTTCATGCCGAAAACATTCCTTGTAGTAGACGATTCTGCGTCCATGAGACAACTCGTATCCTTTACGATCAAGGACGCGGGGTATGATGTGCTTGAAGCGGAGAACGGCAAGGACGCCATAGGAAAACTGAGCAAGACAAAAGTGGACATGATCATTACCGACCTTAACATGCCCGAAATGGACGGCATCGAGTTCATTAAAAAGCTTCGGAGCATGCCCGACTACAAGTTCGCGCCGATCGTGATGCTCACGACGGAGTCGCAGGAAGCAAAAAGACAGGAAGGCAAACAGGCCGGGGCGAGCGGGTGGATCGTGAAGCCTTTTTCGCCGGAGCAGCTTCAGGATGTCGTGAAAAAGTTTGTGAAATAAATTTACCGCGAGTGGAGCCCCCTCCGGCAAGAGCCGGAGGCTCTCACTAATAACGCGAACTCCCGCCTGCACCCGGCTATTATGAGCGCTAGCCGCGAATGCAGGGTGTGCATCAGCCGGAGTCGGACAAAAGAATGCATTGGCGTGTTATTTGACTGAAGCGAGGCCTGCGAAGCAGGGTATGGGTGACTCCTCACTGCGAAATTCCCTTTCTGTCGATTCTCCGTGCCGCATTTTGCTAATGAACGCGATATTCGGTGTAGTATTTTCAGTCACCTGCTAATTTATATTTGTTTATATAATTTTAAAACATTGTTTTTGCGAGCTTTTTGCTATTTACAGGTACGGTATTATTTTTGCAATAAAAGCACAGTTCGATAAAATGCACGACGATTGTTTGGATTTTTCCGGCTTTTTATATATCCATTACACAGAACATTGATGATTTCGTAAAAAATAAAATTTTCACATGGAGGCACGAAGACACGAAGAAAAGCTCTTGTAAAAGAGGATTTTTTCTTTGTGATCTTTGCGGCTTTGTGTGAGACATGACTTCTTGCGAGTGTATCAACATTGATCAGCGGAGGACCATATGGGCGTTGCAGTGAAAGAGTCGGGAGATAAAAGATCTATACTGCTCGACGGGGACCTGACGCTGCAGAACGCGGAATCGCTGCGAAAAGCCCTTCTCAAGGCGCTGGTGGAGTCGGACGACGTGTCCCTCGTTTTTAAAAACGTCCGGGACGTGGACCTGTCCTGTCTCCAGCTGCTTTGCTCTGCCCACCGGAGCGCGGCGCGTTTGCAGAAGCGGCTCGCCATCGAGGGCGCAGTGCCGAAAGCGTTCAAGGACGTCGCTGACGAGGCGGGGTATTGCCGCCTCAAGGGTTGCAAACTGGACCGCGACAAGAGCTGTCTTTGGATTTCCGTAGCAGGAGGAAACCATGAATGACCATCCGAACCCGCCGGAAGAGTATTCCCCTGACCAGATCATCAAGGAACTCCGGGCGACCTTTCAGGAAGAGGCCGATGAGCTCCTTGCCGAGCTGGAAAGCGCGCTGCTCGAGCTGGAAAAAGATCCCGGCGATAAAGAACAGATCGGACGGGTCTTTCGCGCCATGCATACCATCAAGGGCTCCGGAGGAGCCTGCGAATTCCATGATGTCGTGCTCTTTACGCACGAGCTGGAGACGGTCTTCGACAAAATCCGGAACAACAAAATGACTGCCACGCCGGAGATCATCGACCTGACCTTGTCCGCGCGCGACCAGATCAAGGCCATGTTCGACAGCTATTACCGGGGCGGGTCCGTTGATGAGGCGAAGACCCGTGAAATTCTCGCTGTGCTGCAGAAACTGGCGCCTGAGAGCGGCGGGCGTGAAAAAACGGCTGTGCCCGCGACGAACAACGCGCGGAAAATCCGGGAAGCAAGCGCCGTGACCTATCGGATCCGGTTCCGGCCGAATCCCGGGGTCTTCAGCCAGGGCACGAACCCCGTCCAACTGCTGAACGAACTGCGTCTGCTCGGTCCGTGCAAAGTCGTGGCCCATACCGAGGCCGTGCCCTATCTTGAGGACGTCGATCCCCAGGCCTGCTATACGTTCTGGGATGCGATTCTGACGACCGACCGGGGCCTGGACGCCATCCAGGATGTTTTTATCTTCGTCAAAGACAGCAGCGAACTGGCCGTCAGCGTCATTGACGAGGAAGGACTGCTGGAAGACGCAACAGGGCATAAGAAGCTCGGCGAGATTCTGCTGGAGCGGGGCGATCTGACGACGGAAGACCTCAAAAAAGCGCTCCAGTCGCAAAGAAAAGTCGGCGAAACGCTCGTCGAAACCGGCGTTGTTTCCCCGGCCAAGGTAGAATCGGCCTTGTTGGAACAGCAGCATGTGCGGGAGATGCGTGAGCAGCGGCACACCGTCGAGGCAATGTCGAGCATCCGCGTGGCGACGGACAAGCTGGACAGCCTGGTCAACCTGGTGGGTGAACTGGTCACGGTCCAGGCCCGCCTGAGCCAGACGGTGCTTTCGCAGGGAAATGCGGAGCTGTCGTCGATCTCCGAGGAAGTGGAGCGGCTCACGGCCTCGCTCCGCGACAATGCAATGAACATCCGCATGCTGCCCATCGGCACGACGTTCAGCAAGTTCAAACGAATCGTTCGCGACCTGTCCGCGGAGTTGGGCAAGGAGATCGCGCTCACGACCGACGGCGCGGAAACGGAACTGGACAAGACCGTCATCGAGCGCCTGAGCGATCCGCTGGTCCACATCATCAGGAACAGCATCGACCACGGCATCGAACTTCCGGAAGCGCGCGCTCTTGCCGGCAAGCCGAAAAGAGGGACGATACGCCTTTCGGCATTGCATTCCGGCGCTCAGGTGCTGATCCGGGTGGAGGACGACGGGGCGGGGCTGGATGCCGGGGCCATTCGCGCGAAAGCCGTTGAGAAGGGTTTGATCCAAAAAGACGCGGACCTGCCTGAGCAGGAACTGTGGGAGCTTATCCTCGCGCCCGGGTTCTCCACGGCAAAGGTCGTCACGGGCGTTTCGGGGCGCGGCGTGGGCATGGACGTGGTCAAGCGGGCCATCGATGCGCTCCGCGGCTCCATATCGATTACGAGCGCCAGGGGCAAAGGCACGGCAATCACGCTCAAGCTGCCGCTCACGCTCGCCATTATCGACGGTTTCCTGACCAGGATCGGGATGGAATATTTTATTTTCCCGTTGTCGCTTGTTGAAGAGTGCGTTGAGCTCACACGGGAAGCGTCGAAGGCAACGCATGGACGGCACCTGGCGCACGTGCGCGGGCAGCTTGTGCCCTATATCCGTCTGCGGGAACATTTCATGGTGAGCGGCACGCCGCCCGGCTTCGAACAGATCGTGATCACGAACGTGGAAGGCAGGCGGGTCGGCATGGTCGTGGACACGGTGGTCGGAGAGCACCAGACGGTCATCAAGTCCCTCGGCCGGTTTTACCGCCAGGTGGACGGCATCTC
>JAJXTW010000012.1 GCA_021783455.1 Nitrospirota bacterium
GCTCTTCACCATGAACAGCTCCCCGTCCTTGGATAAAAAGAGGGTGCTGTCTTTATCGGTCAGATACCCGAGGAAACGGAACCTCGATAAATCGGCCCGAGACATCTCAGCAGCGATTTCTTCGGGCGTTTTCACCGGCACCGGAGGCGGAGGAGGGGGCGCCGCCGTCGGCGTCACCACCGTCTTCGGTTTTGCCGCAGCGGGGTTCTCCATCCTGAAAATATCGCGGATGACCCCCGGGAACCGCTGTTCCCTGCGCTCCAAAAAAACGTTCAGGGGGTCGGCCCCGTTTCCGCGGGACAACAACCCCTGCCGGACCGGCGAGCTGGCAACGGCGCCGCGCGGATACAGAAGCGGCGCGGTACGCGGCTGATCGGCCGTCATGAAGCGGTACCCGTTCAACAGGAGAAGGAGCGCGACCAGCGCACCAAGGGTAAGTTTCTGCCTTTCCTTTGTGAACGTCATCGGACCTCACTGCCCTTTATGTACGTTACCAGCTTCATATCGAGCTTAACGCGCCCCTGGTCGGCCTCCAGCTTTATGTTTTGGATCCCCACCAGGCGATCGGCCGTCTCGACATCATACACGAACCGCTTGATCTCGGGATACCGCCCCTCGGCGGGAAAGGAAAATGCAAGCATGGCGAGTTCCCCGCCTGAGCGTTTCGGGATATCGTACTTGACCGAAGCCACGCCGAGCTTCAACTGCCGCGCCGTCTGCACCAGGTCCTTGACCAGGAGGGGCATGTCTTTCTGCGAGGGAACGCCGGCCATGATCCCCGCGAATGACGATTTCTGTTTTTTGAACAAGACGGCCTCGGAGTAACGCTTTCTGAGCTCTTCGTACCTGTTTTCTCCCGTTCTGAGCCGCGCGCGAAAAGGCGCAACCAGGGAGAAGTACAGGACCAGGTTTACGCAGATAAGGACGGCAAACACCATTACCGCCGTCCGCAGGTTATTCTTTTTTCCCCTGAGCCACGGCAATGCCTGTATTGTCATGATAGACTGCCACCACATTGAATGAGATGCTCCCCTTTTCCAGCGACTGGTGCTTGAGAAACGGGTCTTTAAACGACGGCGACCGCTCAAGACCCACGATGAGATTGCGGAGCGCTTCCGGAGACTGCGCCGCGCCTTCGAAAGATATGGTGCGCTCATGAGCAGCAAATTCCACGTGCTTCATGGCCACGCCCCTCGGAACGATCGCTTCGATGTCCGTAAGGAACCGCGTCCAGGAAAACCTGCGCGTTTCCAGAAGGTCGGACATCGCGCTCAGGTCCTTCACCAGTTGTTCGCGCTCGCCGAGGACAGGCTTTATTTGTTCGTCTGTTGTTTCGGCGTTCCTGAGCTTCTGGTCCAGGAGGGAAATGTCACGACGCAGCGAGACGCTCGTCCCGAGCATCATGGCCGCACTCAGCGTCAGGAGGACGCTCCCGGCGATCATCCCTTTTGCGGCCAGCGCGATCAGACGGTAATTTCTGCTTGCGAAGTTGATGGTAATCACAGCGCACTCCCGGCGCCCAGCGCTGCGGCCAGGGACGCGGGCAAGGCGGGCGCCGGCGACTCCCTGCCCATCCCGGAGTGTGCGAACACGTCGGCCGGGGACAGCACGTGGACGTTCAGCGTCGTTGCCTGACGGAGTTCTTCGGCAAGCTCGTGGGGCGGCGCGGACTCACCGGTCAGATACAGTCCGGTCACGTCCGAGGTCTGAGCCCGGTCCCGGTGAGTATAGAAATGGAGCGAGTCCTCGATCTCGCGCGTAAACCTGGCCTTGATCTCATCGGCGTTTCCCCGCTTCACTTCCTTGTAGCGGTAAAATCTCGCGCCGCCTCCCTCCGTCATGATGGTGGTAAAGGAATCATCACTGAAATGGGCAAGGCAGGAAACCGACGATTTTTTGGCTATGAGCGGAGAGTAGAAATTCAAGAGGTGAAAAGACGAAAGTCCGACGATCCAGGGTTCGAGGCCCAGTCCGGCGAGCGCGCTTTCGTACTGGGCCAGCACAGGCCGCTTGATCAGGCAGGCGAGCACGGTAAACCCGCGCACTTGTTGACGCAACAGCTCGTAGCGTAAAACCGTGTCGTCGATGTCGAAAGCCGCGGCTTTCTCGAGCCGCCAGCGGATAAGCCGTTCGCGGTCTGCGGCCTTGGACGGCAGTTGATCGAATTCAAGCGTCAGGACGCGAAATACGCCGTCCGGCAGGCTCAATGCCGCTCGGGCAGGCCGGGCCGGAGCGTTGACCAGGCATGCTCGCAGCGCGTTGGCGAGACCCTTCATGTCGCTGATATTGGGTGTTGAATAGTTTTCCGTCACCATGCCGGAGGGCAGGTCGGCCGCACCCGTGTGCAGAACGGAAAGGCCGGCGCCGCGTCCTCTGACGAGCGCCAACCGCACCGTGGACGAAGTTATTTCCAGTCCCAATCCGGGCGTTTTCCCAAAAAAACGTAACATTGGCCGTATAGTATCAAGGTGTGCAAGGGAAGTCAATTCTATTAATGCCGAATGGGCGGAGCAACGGAGCCAGGTGAAAAACTTCGATTAACCATGAATGCACAGAGAGGACGATTAAGGAATAGCATGGGTCCCGCCTACGGCACGACCTCGATAGAGCCCTCCATCCCGCGGTCCCTGTGGCTCTTGAACCAGAGAAATTTTTTATCACAAAACATCTCATATTTGCCGGGCCGGGTCGGCGTGAAGGTGACCGTCGTCCATTCCTTGCAGAGGCCGGTCTTGAAGTCGATGCCCGCCTCCGGCGCCTTGACAACGATATCGTGAGACACGATCCCCGGAGCTTTTTTGACTTTGAGCTCGACCGGCGTATTCACCTTCACCACGATAAAATTCGGATCGAAATAGTACTCCCCGCCCACGATCTCCACATGCTGAACGCCGTCTTTTCCCACCAATGCCACGAAACGCTTTTCAGAACCCTTTACCCGGTCATCCGCCCCTTCCGCCGGGGCCGGTTCGGCGCCGGGTTTCGTTTCCTGGGCAGACGCAACTGCATCAGATTTCATCTCCTGCCCGGGCTGCTGAGCAAAGGCCTTAAGACCGAGCACGAGAATCATTGCGAGATAGATCAGAACCACCCTGAAAAATTTCATGGTTGCCCCCTTGAAGCCGCTGAACAATACTGACGTTGGATTACGTTTTAATTATAGCACTGCGATTTTCTGTTTTTTGGCGACACGCTTTCGAAAGCTCCCTCCTACCAGTCGATGGGGAAATAATCTTTCAGAAATTTCCCCCACCAGTGTTTTCCCGTCAGGATTCCGTCGAAGAACGGATCGCACACCCTGGCAGCACCATCCACAATATCCAGAGGAGGCTGGAAATCATGGACTTGTTGTTTGAATTGAGAGAGTTCCGCCGGATCTTCATCGGTAACCCATCCCGTATCCACCGCATTCATATAGATCCCGTCCTTGGCAAGGTCCTCCGCCGAGGTGTGGGTCATCATATTCAAGGCAGCCTTCGCCATATTCGTGTGGGGATGCCTCTCGTCTTTTTTAAATCTGAAGAACTTTCCTTCCATGGCTGTCACATTGACAATATGCTTTTGGCCGGTATAATCGCGTCTCATCAGGGAGACCAATCTATTACATAATATAAAGGGGGCCACGGCATTCACCAATTGCACTTCAAGCATTTCCGTGGTCGGTATTTCTCCCAGGCGTAAACGCCAGCTGTTCGTCTTCCGCAAATCCACCTGTTGAAGATCGGCATCCAGCCTCCCGTGGGGAAATATTTCTTCGGCCACAAGAGAATCATCAGGGCAATAAGGAATTTGCGACAGCCGGGCGGATTCGCGCAGCCCGATTCCGGGCACCTGATCATGCCATGCTGCCGGAAGGGCCGATTCTTGCTCTGCGTTCTTGCGGCTGAAGGACGCAAGCTGTTTTTTGCAGGCCTCGTGGTCGATAAGAAGCTTTTGGGCCTCAGGGGACAAGAGGCTATGACCGATTTTTTCCTTCTCCATAAGATGCGCATAAAAACCGGGAGGCCGCCTCACCGTCTGGGCCGCGTTGTTTATCAGGAGGTCGAGGCGGCCGTGCCGTTGTTCCACATAGCGGGTAAATAGTTCAACGCTCGGAATATGTCTCAAATCAAGACCGTGAATATGCAGCCGGTCTCCCCACAGGGCATATCCCTCTTCCCGGGAATATCTGATCGCTGCATCAACAGGGAACCGCGTAGTCGCAATAACCGTAGCGCCTGCGCGCAGCATCTGGAGCGTTGCCTGATACCCGATTTTCACGCGCGCGCCGGTAATTAACGCTACTTTCCCCTGAAGGGAAGCTGTTTGAAAACGTTTCCGGTAATTCAGATCACCGCATTTTTTGCACAAAGCATCGTAGAAAAAGTGCAGCGTCGTGTACTCCGCTTTGCACACATAGCAATTACGCGGCGAATCTAATTTCCCTCCCTCATGCACCGGTGCAGATGCATGACTTTCGATCTGTTGAGGCGCAATAAATGTTGCATCCCTGCGCGCAGTGCGAATCCCCGTCGTATTTCTGGCACTCCGATTCTTCTCGCGAGTTGCCAGGCGCTGGTTCTTTTTTGACGCCTTATTCCTTTTTTTTAATTCCGCTCTATCGGGACGGGATATTCCTCCGGCCACTTTCAAAAGAGCAATGCGTTGTTGCTCCGGAAGATTCGCAAGCCGTCCCGCGTCTTTTGCAAGGTCTTCAAGCAGCAAGATACATTTCTCGACCTCTTCAGAGGAGTGTTTCGTCTCGCTATTTTCCTTCTCTTTATTCATTTTTTATGTCCTCCGTTAAGGACGGCCCCTCATCTGTGGCGTGTGAAATGCACAACCTGTTTTCCCGGCTGCCGAAAGGATGCACCCGCAGGGACATTGCCAGGCATTTATTTCTTTTGGAGATGCAGGAATTGGGGAAGCTGGTCCCGCGCCGTGGCAAGACGCAGGGTGAAACGGGCCTCCGGGGACAGCGTTTCATCGGAAGGCCCCACGGAAGGCGGCGTATCGGGGCTATAGACGAGCATGTGAAAAGCTACGGACGTGACAGGTTTATCGGGAAGCTGGAGCAGTTCTACGTCGTTGACAAATTCTATCCAACAATCGGCCATTTGAACAAGCGTGGACGTGTCCTGCGCACGAAGATAGTCTGCAACCGTATTCGTCGAGGGTGCGGGCGCAAGACCTGAGCATACGTTCAGTTCGGGCAGTACGATGTGGGACCGGCCGTTGTCAAAAACCCTGCCGAGCGGAAACAGCCTGCACGCCAGGGGCCGCGCCCCGTAGATGCGGCATCCCCTCCCGGTCCAAAAATAACAGGAGGGGTCCCGCGGCAGCATCACCAGCGGAAAGCCCTTCGCCCGGTCCGTTTCCACGATGTCGAGCAGGTCTTCGTAGCTTATCCTGCTTTCCCTGCAAATCTGGGCAATTTCATAGGGGTTGAGGATGATCGGGGCGCTCTTTGTACAACAATTCGAGGTACAGCCATAGACGCCGCAGGACAACTGAAACAAGTCGGATTCTGCAAGGATTGCCGCATCGCTACCGGCGATTTTTACTGACGTTGGTTGTTTATCTGCCATGAGAAGACATTATAAAACAAAGAGGACACGGATTCTATAACGAAATCCGTGTCCCGGTAAGTTTTATTCTTTCTCCGCGTTCCGCGGCAAAGCTTCCTTTGTTTTTTACTTCGAGATCAGCCGTCCACCGGACTTTGTATGCCACACCACGAGGACCGGGCTGGCCACGAACACCGACGAGTAGGTCCCGACGATGACTCCCATAAGGAGCGCCAGTGAAAAGTCGTGCAGGACCTCCCCGCCGAACAGCACGAGCGGGACGAGCACGAGCACCACCGTAAGCGACGTGATAATGGTCCGGGACAGCACCTCGTTGATGCTGTCGTTCACCAGCTTCGGCAGCGGATCGCGCCTGTTGCGTTTCAGGTTCTCCCTGATCCGGTCGAAAACCACCACGGTGTCGGTCAACGAATAGCCGGCCAGGGTAAGGAGCGCCGTGACGATCAGCAGGTTGATCTCCTTGTGCAGGACGAAGAAGACGCCGAGCACCGCGAGCACGTCGTGCAACGTTGCGATAGCCGCTGCCACGCCGAACTTGAACTGAAACCGGAAGGCGACATAGATCACGATCCCGATGATCGAGATCGTAATGGCCCACAAAGACTGCTGCTTGAGCGCCTGGCCGATCACCGGCCCGATTTCCTCAATGCTCACCACTTCGAAGGGATTATCAGGAAATTCCTGTTTGAACAGGGACTGGACCTTGTCTGAAGCGCCCTCGGACTCCCGGAGCCTCACCAGAATCTTGTTTCCTCCTTCGCCGACCGCCTGGATCATCGAGCCCTGGAAGCCGCTCTTTTCGAGAGCTGCCCGCGCCTTGTCGATGGCCACGGGCTCCTTGAAGCTGAGCTGAACGGTCGTGCCGCCGATGAAGTCGATGCCCAGGTTCGCTTTGCCGCGCCCGATCTGCACCAGACCGATGATGCCGAGAAGAATGAGCAGGCCGGAAAAGGTGAAAGTCACGTTCTTCCAGCCCATGAAGTCGATATTGGTCTTGTGTAAAATTTGAAGCATTGTCCCCTCCAAAATAAAACATTTACCACAGAAGTCACAGAGTTTAATCTTGAAACTGAAATTTTAAATCGTTCTCCGTGCCCCGGTGGTTATGAAATTTAGATGCTCAACTTCTCCAGCTTCCACCGGGTATTGATGATGTCGAAGATCACCTTGGTGCCCACCAGCGCGGAATAGAGGTTGATGATGATCCCGAGACTGAGTGAAACGGCAAAACCCTTGATCGGACCGGTGCCGAACATGAAAAGCACGGCAGCCGTAATGAGCGTTGTCACGTGTGCGTCGAGGATCGTGAGGAACGCCTTGTCGTAGCCCGAGTCGACCGCGGGACGGGGCTGTTTGCCTGCGCGGATCTCTTCGCGAATACGCTCGAACATGAGCACGTTTGAGTCGACACCCATACCCATGGTGAGGATGATGCCCGCGATGCCGGGCAGCGTGAGCGTGGCGTTCAGAAGCGCCATGGCCCCGAGGAGCAGCACGAGGTTCAGCACGATGGCATAGTCTGCGATGAGTCCCGACAGGCGGTAGTAAAAGGCCATGAAAATAATCACGATCAGGCCGCCGATCAGGGCGGCGTGCACGCCCTTGTCAATGGAGTCCTGTCCGAGCGACGGACCGATGGTAATGTTCTGAATGATCTTCACCGGCGCCGGGAGCGACTCCCGGAGCACGATGGCCAGCTTCGCCGCCTCTTCGTGGGTGAAGTTGCCGGTGATCTGTGCGTTGCCGCCGCTGATCCGGTCCTGGATTCTGGGCGCCGACTGCACCACGCCGTCGAGCACGATCGCGAGCTGCTTGCCCACGTTCTCGCCGGTTACGCGATCGAAAATCTTGGTGCCTTCACCGTCGAAGGATATGGAGATTGCCGGTTTGTTGTACTGGTCGATCCCGACCCTGGCTTCCGTGAGGCGGTCGCCGGTCATGAGCGTCTTGCTGTAAACCAGGACCGGCTGCTTCGAGATCTTGCCGTCCTCGCCTTCCCGCTCCTCGTACAGGACCTCGGTGCCCTGCGGCGCCTTGCCGGCAAGGGCCTTCTGCATGTCGTTGGAATCCGTATCGACCAGCTTGAATTCAAGCCGGCCGGCGGTCTTGATGAACGCGATGGCTTCCTGCGGGTTCTTCACGCCCGGCAGCTGGAGCGCGATCTGGTCATTCTGCTGTTTGTAAATCTGCGGTTCGGCCACGCCGTACTTGTCCACTCTGCGGCGGGTCCGTTCAAGCGCCTGCTGCACCGCCGATTCCTTAAGCCGCCTCACCTCGGCGGGCTTGAGGCTGTAAACCAGCTCTCCCGGTCCCTGGGACTTGAGATCGAGGATGGCGTAGCTTTCTTTGACGAGCTTTTCGGCTTTGTCCGCCAGCGTTTCGTCAAATTTTGCCGTGACGTCCTGGCCAGTCCTGCTGAACGTTATTGCGAGCTGCTGCGATGCCGCAGCTGTCTGGAGGTCCGCCACGATATTATCGACAGACGACTCAACGGCCTTGTCCGTTTCCACCTGCATCACCAGGTGGCTTCCGCCCCGCAGGTCGAGGCCGAGTGAAATCTTGGGCACGCTCCTGTGCCACCACTCCGGCAGCTTGTCCGAAAGCGGCGTAGAGGGCAAGAACAAAAACAGGGCAATCAAAACCGACAAAGCGATGAGCCCGAGTCTCCACTGAATACTCTTCTTCATAATAAGATGCCTCCTGCTGTAATCTTGAACTAGGAATCGTAACGCTTTTACTCTTTCTTACTCTTTCTCTTCTTCCGGCTTCACCACGGCGCCGACGGAACCACGGGTGATTTTCACTTTAACGCCTTCGGAGATCTTGACCGTCAGGGTCTCAGATGTGGTGTTCTCGACCGTGGCATACATGCCGCCGGAGGTTATGATCCGGTCGCCCTTTTTCAGCTCTTCCACCATTTTTTTATGCTCTTTCATCTTCTTCTGCTGCGGCCGGATCAGGATGAAATAGAAGATCGCGAAGATCACAACCATCATGATGAGGCTCGAGTATCCTCCGCCTCCTGCCGGCGCAGCCGCGCCGCCGCCCGGTGCTCCCATTGCGTATGCCGTTGCGATAAACATTGTGCCCCTCCTTAAGGATAGCAAGTAAAATTCACGATACCGGATGCACGACGCAGGATCTTTTTGACGTTATCATGCATCATTCATCTGTACCAGTATTTGCTCTTTTCGCCAAAAACTCTTTTTTAAACGCCTTAAATCTGCCTTCCCCGATGCTCGCCCTGACATTCCGCATCAGGTTCAGGTAGAAGAAGAGATTGTGAATCGTGCCAAGCCTGAGTGCCAGTACCTCGCCGGCGTTAAACAAATGCCGGAGATAGGCCCGCGAAAAATTTTTGCACGTATAACAATCACAGTCGGGATCAATGGGGGCCTTGTCCCGCTCATACTGCGCGTTCCGGATCACCACCCTGCCGAAGGAGGTGAAAAACGTCCCATTCCGCGCGTTCCTCGTCGGCATGACGCAATCGAACATATCGATGCCGCGGTCAACGCCCTCCACAAGGTCCTCAGGCGTTCCGACGCCCATCAAATACCGGGGCTGGTCCTGGGGAATTGCTGGTATTGACGCCTCGATCATTTCATACATCATGGGTTTGGTCTCGCCCACGGACAGACCGCCCAATGCATCTACGTCGCAACCGATATCGACAAGCGCTTCAGCCGAGTGTTTCCGGAGATCGGGATACATCCCGCCCTGAATAATACCGAAGAGCGCCTGGCCCCTGTCTTTTTTTGCTGCACGGCAGCGCTTTGCCCACCGAAGCGTCCGATCGAGCGACTCCTGCGCATAATCCCGGGTCGCCGGGTAGGGCGTGCACTCGTCAAAGGCCATAATGATGTCCGCGCCGAGCGCCTCCTGGATCTCCATGGCATACTCCGGAGTGATGAGGTGCTTGGCGCCGCCGTCAATCGGGGATTGGAACATCACTCCCTCTTCAGTGATCTTTCTGAGCTCTTTCAGACTGAAGACCTGGAACCCGCCGCTGTCCGTCAGGACCGGCCTGTTCCACCCCATGAACTTCTGGACCCCGCCGAACTCCCTGATCAGCTCATGTCCCGGCCGCAGGAACAGGTGGTACGTGTTCGAAAGGATGATCTCCGCGCCGATGCTCTCCAGGTCTTCCGGTGAAAGCGTCTTGACCGTGGCCTGCGTCCCGACGGGCATGAACACCGGCGTATTTACTTCGCCATGGGGGGTCGTGAATTTTCCCAGCCGTGCGGAGGAAGCTGAATCATTTTTTATCAAAGAAAATTTAAACATCACAGGGTCCAGGGTCCGGGGTGCAGGGTCCGGGTTTTTTTACGCTTACGCTGGCCCCTGAACCCTGACTCCTGTCCCCTATTTTCTCACATTCTTTCCGGCGCGCTGACCCCGAGGATTTTAAGCGCGCTCTGGATCACCGTCTTTACCTGCTTCATGAGAAAAAGCTTGACCGTTGTCCGCGCCGTATCTTCGGTTATGACCCGGTGCTTGAAATAGTAATTATGCAGCAAACCGGCAAGATCCTGGAGGTAGAAGGTCAACCGGTGAGGCTCGTAGGACAGTGCGGCTTCTTCAATGACTTCGGGATATTTGGCAAGCATCTTGATGATGTTCTGTTCTTCTTCGAGGTCGAGCAGGGCAAGATCAACGTCTTCCCTCTTCGGTACGGCAAGCTTCCTGGCTTCCGCTTCGCGGAACAGGCTTGACAGCCGCGCATGGGCGTACTGCACGTAGTACACCGGGTTTTCCCGGGACTGTTCCTTCGCAATATCGAGGTCGAAGTCGAGGTGGCTGTCGGACCGGCGGGTGAGGAAAATATATCGCGCCGCATCGCCGCCCACATCCTGGATAACGTCCCGGAGCGTCACAAAGGTCCCTGCCCGCTTGGACATGGGAACGGGCTGTCCGTTCCGGAGGATCGCGACAAGCTGGACCAGCACGACGTGGAGAGAATCCTTGGGATGGCCGAAAGCCTGGATCACAGCCTGCACCCGGGGGATATAGCCGTGATGGTCGGCTCCCCAGATATTTACCAGCGTCGTAAAACCGCGGGCCAGCTTGTTCCGGTGGTAGGCGATGTCCGTGGCCAGATAGGTATAGCTCTTGTCCTTCTTCACCACGACCCGGTCCTTGTCGTCGCCGTAGGCCGTGGAGCGCAGCCACAAAGCCCCGTCCTGCTCGTAGAGGTTCCGGCTTGCCGTCAGTTCAGCGAGCGACTTCTGGACCGACCCGTCGGCAAGCAGCGTGGCCTCGCTGAACCAGGTGTCGAAGCGCACGCCGAAGGCTTCGAGGTCGGTCCGGATATCGGCGAGCATGGCGTCTTTGCCGTAGTCCCCGAACTGGCTCTCGCACTCTTCAAAAGGGACGTTCAGGAATTTGTCAGCGTGGACCTTGCTGAACCCCTGGGCGATTTCCTCGATGTAGCTCCCGTGGTATCCATCCTCGGGGAAGGGGAAATCGTTGCCGAACGACTGCTGGTATTTGGCATACACAGAAAGCGCGAGAAGCCGTATCTGCCTTCCCGCGTCGTTGATGTAGAACTCGCGCGATACATCGTATCCCACCGCGGAGAGCAAATTCGCAAGCGCGTCGCCGACTGCGGCGCCCCGTCCGTGGCCCACGTGGAGGGGCCCCGTCGGGTTGGCGCTCACAAATTCGACGAGCACCTTTTCTCCCTTGCCGATATTCAAAAGGCCGTAGGCGGGTCCCTCTGCGTCAATTTCAAAGAGCGTTTTTTTCCAGCGGTCCTGCCGGAAGACAAAATTGATGAACCCGGGGCCCGCGATCTCGATCTTTTCGATGATCCCGTCTTCATCCTGGATATTGCCCACGATGATCTCGGCGATCTTCCGCGGCGCTTTGGCCTCCGGCTTGGCCAGGGTCAGGGCAAGGGTCGTGGCAAGGTCGCCATGACTTTTGTCTCGCGGGGTATCGAGCGTGATTGCCGGCTGAGTTTCGAGTTTGAGTTCGCCTTTTTCTTTGGCCCGGCTTAAGGCCTGGAGCAGGATTTCGGTCAGCGTTTGTTTCATCGATAATCAGCAGTTCCTTCGCAGTTTACAGGAAAGAAAGTATATCGTATCTTTGAAAAAAGTCAATAAAATAATCCCTTTACTTGCCTTCCCCGGTGTGGTATTTTTATCGTAACAGACGGGGTGCCTGCATGTGGATACAGATGAACGTAAATACCATCCTTTTCGACAGCAGAAACAGCAGCTACATCGTCGTGCTGAAGGACGAGACCGGCAGCAAGATTCTCCCCATCTGGATCGGAGCGGCGGAAGGCAACTCCATTGCCATGGCCTTGGGCAACGTGAAACCTGTCCGCCCCCTCACCCATGACCTGATCGTAAGCATCTTCGACCGCCTCGAAGTCGAAATCGCCCGCGTGGTCATCAGCGATCTCATCGACAACACCTTTTATGCTTCGCTCTATCTTCTCCATAACAACAAAGAGTTCCATATCGATTCCCGGCCCAGCGACGCCATCGCGATCTCCATTCGCATCGGCGCGCCCGTTTTTGTCGAGGAAGAGGTGATTGCGAAGCAGGACTCGTCTATGATCGATACGTGGATGAAAAACCTGGGAGAAAGCGGCAGCGGCGGCGGGACTGAATTTAACGCGTAAGAACCGGTCACAGAATTCCCCCGTTCACCCGTGGGCAGGTTCGGGCAACGGGATGGCCCTTGATTGGGCTGGCTCCTTCCGTTCGTGTTGAGCCCGTCGAAACACCCGAAAGGCATTCACGCAACAGGCTCTTAAACCTTTTACGATTCAAGATTCGACTCGGACGTGGAGAACCTTTGAACACATAATTCCGCAATCCGAAACTTGCCCCGGCAATCCGCAAGCCGGGTTCCCATTCCAGATCTATCTTACATCCCCCACCTCGGAGACAGGTCGTTCTCGACCCCCATGCTGTCCAGCACCCTTCCGACGATAAAATCGACCATTTCGGAAATCCTCGTGGGATGATGGTAAAACGCGGGCATGGCCGGAATGATGTGGCAGCCCAGTTCCGCGAGCGTCAGCAGGTTCCTGAGATGAATGGCGGAGAGCGGCGTTTCGCGCGGCACGATGATGAGCTTTCGTTTCTCCTTCAGCGTGACATCGGCTGCCCGCTCGATGAGCGTGGATGCGTAGCCGTGGGCAAGAGCCGAAAGAGTCTTCATGGAGCATGGGATAACGACCATGGCGTCGACCTTCACGGAGCCGCTCGCGATCGCTGCATACATATTGTCCTCGTCAAAGTAACTGATCTGCCCCTCTTTTGCTCCGAGATGCTTCTCAAGCGCGAACTGGATGTCGGTCTCGGAGCCCTTCAGCATGAGCCCGGTCTCGTCGTTCAGGATCGACAGGCCGTTTCCCGTGATCGACAGGTAGAGGGAATGACCGCCCTTCACCAGCACCTGCAGCAGTCTGAGGGCATAGGGCGCGCCGCTGGCGCCGCTGATTGCTATGGTATAGATTGCCACAATACACCTCTTTCCTCGGGGAGTATTTCACACCGGACCAGCAGGGATCAATCAGCTTGTTGATTCCGGTTTCTTGACGTTCAGCAGGGAGAGCAGCACGCTCGCCAGAAGAGCAAACCCGGCGCCGATCCCGAAAGCCGCCGCTGAACTGAAGCGCTGCCACACAAATCCGAACAGCAGGGACGCCGGAAAGGCGCCTAAACCGACGACCAGATGATAGAGGCCGAAGGCCGATCCCCGCAGATGCGCTGGAGCGAAGTCTGCCACGAGCGCCTTTTCTACTCCTTCCGTTAAACCGAAATAGATCCCATAGACCGCGAACAGCGCCCATGCATGCCAGTGCTGGCTTGCCGCACCGAAGCCGGCGTACACCAGCGCGTAAACGATCCACCCGGTAACGATCACTTTTTTTCTGCCGATACGGTCGGAAATGATGCCGCCGGGAACCGAAAAGGCCATCTTCACGATGTGCAGCACGACCCATATTGTGGGCAGCAGCGTCAGGGGCACTCCGAGTTGCTGCGCTCTGAGCAGGAGAAAAGCATCCGTGGAATTACCGAGCGTGAAGACAAGGATGATGCCGAGGTACTTGCGGAACCCCGAGGGCATCTCAGCCCAGGCGGAACGGAAATTAAAGGTTCCCGGCGCGACACGCGGCACCTCCGGCTGCTTTTCCTTGAGACCGAACAACAGCATGAGCACGGCGAGCAGACCGGGTATGAACGAGAGCAGGAAGATCGTTTTGAGGTTGTCATGATACACGAGAAGCAGCGCAGTGGCGGCCAGCGGCCCTACGATCGCCCCGCTGTGGTCCATGGCACGGTGAAAACCGTAGGCTTTGCCGCGGAATTCAGGGGGCGTGGAGTCCGCAATGATAGCGTCGCGGGGCGAGGTCCGGAGCCCTTTGCCCACGCGGTCTGAAAAGCGGAGGGCCAGCACCTGCAACCATGACGTCGAAAGGGCGATGAGCGGCCGGATCACGTTCGAGAGGGCATAACCTGCCACAATCCAGCCTTTGCGTTTTTTCACCCGGTCGGAGACATAGCCCGAGTAAAGCTTCAGCAGCGACGCCGTAGACTCGGCGATACCCTCGATGACCCCGAGGGCCTCCGGCCCCGCTCCGAGCACGGCCGTAAGAAAAGCCGGCAGAAGCGGGTAGATCATCTCAGATGCGCCGTCGTTCAGGAGGCTCACGAACCCGAGGATCACGACGTTCCGCGTGAGACCTTTGCGCCAGCCGGCAGTGGTTGCTTTCGTTTCAGTCATGATGAATACGGACTTTACCTGAATTAACGTTTTTTTTCAAGTCCAACTCTTTTGGCTTTCAAGCCGGGAAAGAACTGTACATCGCCGGGATTAAATCCACTTCACCTTCGGGTCCTTCTTCGGAGGCCGCGGCGGATGGGCCTTCGGGTAACCGAGGAGTATGGGGCCGAAAATGGCATCGCCCTCCTTTAATTCCAGAAGACCTCGTACGTCCGGGGCATCGGCGACCATTGCTCCGAAACCGACCCAGCAGCTGCCGAGTCCCAACGAGGTTGCGGCAAGCATCATGTTTTCGCACGCCATGGGGCAGGAATGGTCGGCATACATCCCGCTCCCGATGACAAACACGACCGTGGGAGCGGAGTAGTACACCGGGTCCGGCAGCTCGGCATAACGCTTCTTGATCGCCTCATACCGCTCCGGATCGACGTCTTTCACCTTTTCCGTAATCATTTTCGCCTTCGGCAGCGCGGCGGCAAGAAGCTTTTTCTTCGCTTCTTTATCCTCGACAACGACAAACCTCCAGGGCTGGCTGTTCATCGCAGAAGGCGCTTCATTCCCGGCTTCGATGATTGCGCTCAGAACATCCCGGGGAATGGCCTTCGTCTCATAGGCCCGCACAGACCGCCGTGCCTTGATGGCCTTGATCACATGATTCATATCGATCTCCTTTTAGGTTGTTTTAACTTTCCCTTTTGAGAAATATAGCACAAACCACCTCTCCTTTACAGTCTTCCCTTGTTCCGCAATGACAATTCTGCGTTCCAACATCCCTGCCTCGTTCGAGAGCTGACAGGCACAAGCGGCCTGCCAGAGCGCGACAACGCGCTTTCATTGTCCCTCCATTTTCCGGATACCCGCAATACGCCGCCCGATCTTTTTCCCGTCACGAGAACATGATGAACCGTGAGATTCTTTTTGACAATCAGCCCCCATTCCTTTATATTTAAATCGAAGCTGCCGTACCCCTGCACCATTACCCCAAGAAGGAGAGCATGCATGATCCCCACCGTTGAATGGAAAGACGGCATCGTCCGGATGCTGGACCAGACAAAACTGCCCCTCGAAACGGTCTATAACGAGTGCAGAGATTACGAGACTGTTGCAAAAGGGATTAAAGAACTGTGGGTGCGCGGTGCTCCGGCCATCGGCGTATCGGCCGCCATGGGCCTGGCCCTCGGCGCGCGCCAGATAACGGCAAGCTCTTTTGACGAATTCTGGCCCAAGTTCGAGGAGATTTGCGCTCACATGGCCGCGACGCGGCCCACGGCAGTGAACCTTTTCTGGGCCATCGACCGGATCAAAAAATTCGTGCAGAAGAACAAGGACAAGGATCTCAGTGCCATCAAAGACCTGCTCGTCCGCGAGTCGCAGGAAATGATCGATGACGACATCGCGACGAACAGGAAGATCGGCGCCAACGGCGCGGTCTTTGTTTCCGACAACGACAACATCATCACCCACTGCAACGCCGGCTCCATCGCCACGGCCGGCTACGGGACCGCCGAAGGAGTGATGCGGGCCGCCGTGGAAGACGGGAAAAAGATCCACGTCTACGTCGACGAGACCCGCCCCGTGCTCCAGGGCGCCCGTCTGACAACGTGGGAACTCATGCAGGAAAACATCCCCTGCACGCTCATTACCGACAACATGGCCGGCTACTTCCTGTACCGCGACATGATCGACCTGGCCATCGTCGGCGCCGACCGGATTGCGCGAAACGGCGACGTGGCCAACAAGATCGGCACCTACAGCCTCGCGGTCCTCTGCAAGGAGCACGGCATCCCCTTCTATGTGGCTGCGCCGCTGTCGACGATCGACTTCAGCATCGAGTCAGGGGCCGATATCCCCATCGAGGAACGCGATCCCCGCGAAGTTACCCACGTGTTCGGCAAGGTTCAGATTGCGCCCGACGGCGTCAAGGTCGCAAACCCGGCCTTCGACGTGACTCCGGCCCGGTACATCACGGCCATCATCACCGAAAAGGGCGCGTTCCAGCCGAAAGACATCCACAAACTTGCCGACGGCAAACTCGACCCGGAGAGATTCAGACTCTAAGAGCGCCGTCACCGTCTCCTGCTTGAGCCGTTCATCGCAAACGCTGTTGTGAACACGGTACGCTGTACGCGGTACTCGCATTACGACGCGGAGGGCTGAATGAAGCAGACCGTTCTCCACCAGAAACATGAGCTCTTGAAAGCAAAGATGACGGACGTCCAGGGATGGCAGGTCCCGCTCCAGTTCTCCGACGTGCAGGATGAATATCACGCAGTGCGCGCCGCCGCGGGCCTTTTCGATATCAGCTGCCTGGGCAGGATAGAAGTGCGGGGCGCGGGCGCCGTCTCGCTGCTCCAGAACATTGTCACCCGGAACACGGCCAGGATGGCGGAGGGTTCCGCCCATTTCGGCCTCATCTGCAACGAGACCGGGTTCGTCCTTGACGCCGTCCTCGTCCTCCGCCTTGCCGCGGAAAAGACGTCGCAGGACCGCTTTCTGCTGTCCACCAACGCGGTCAATACCGAGAAGATCCTCCTCTGGCTCAAACAGCACGCATCCGCCGATGTCGAGATCATTGACAGGACGCTTTTCACGGCCCACCTGTCTCTGCAAGGCCCGCTTTCCGGCCAAATCCTTGACAAGCTGACATCACACCATGCTAAAAAGTTGAAATTGCAGGCAGTCCGGGAAATGCCGCTCTTGGACACGCACGTCATCGTTTCCCGTACGGGCTATACCGGCGAACAGGGCTATGAATTCATCGCTCCCGTTGACAAAGCCGGGGCGCTCTGGGACGCCGTCATGGACGCCGGTAGCGGTGAAGGCATTCTTCCCTGCGGATTCGCGTGCAGAGATATTCTGCGCCTGGAGATGGGATACCTCATGTACGGAAACGACATCGACGAGAGCCGCACGCCGCTTGAAGCAGGCCTCGATTCCTTTATCGATTTCAAGAAGGAATTCATCGGCAAGGAAGCGCTGCTCAAGCTCAAGGCCGGCGGGATAAAAGAAAAACTCGCTGGCTTTGTTCTCCTGGACAAAGGTCAGCCAAAAAGCGGGGGAAGCATCTTTTCGGAAAACCGGGAAATCGGCGTGGTCACCAGCGGCTGCCAATCTCCCCACCTCCGCAAAGGCATCGGCCTGGGCTACGTCGTAGCCCGTTATTCCCAGCCGGGCCAGGAAATTGAGATCGAGGTCCGGGACCGCGAGATCGCCGCAAAAATTGTCGACCTGCCTTTTTATAAGAAAAAATAGTATCGCCGGGCCGCGCGTTTTTACAACCCTCTTCTTCCTCCTCGTCTTCAGCAACTTAAACGAAGCATCTTGAACGCTCAGATCCACAAGCCCCGGAGACCGGCAAAATTCCAAAGTTAACCTTTCCGGCGGCAGTCGGCAATAACGGGCCGGGGCTCCGGTGCTTTCGGCGAGTCGGAAGGGTCCGAAGCGCACCGAGGCGGACGAGGGAAACCATGCGGGACGAATCCCTCTTTCTCAGCACGGCATACCCCTCGGGACGTTCGTCGAGACCCGCGTCCCGCGTATTGGATCCGTGCTTGGAGAGCGAGAGATTCCGGAGGAGGGTCTTGACGGCAAGATAGTTCTTTTTCGTGCCGACGGGGATCCTGAGCACATAGCGATCAACATAAGGAGGCGTTGTCCGGCCCTGAAGCTCCGGATTCAAGTCCTTGATGGCCTCATAGGTGCAGCCGGCGAAAACCGCAATGTCCGCAAGCTCGGTGTTCCCCTTGATCGGCACTTCCTCATAACGGAACGATTTTTTAATCCTCACCGCAAAACCGTACTGTTCCGGGTTTCTTGCTATTATGACCGCCGCCAAAAGCTTGGGCACGTAGTTTCTCGTTTCTCTCCGGAGCAGCCGGGAGTCATAGAGGCTGGGCAAGCCGTTGTCCGGCGACTGGAAGAGCGCCCGTTCGATCCTTCCTGCGCCGGCGTTGTACGATGCCAGGGCCAGATGCCATGATCCGAAGCGTCTATACAGGTCCCCCAGGTATTCGGCTGCCGCGTTAGTGGATTTTACCGGGTCTCTTCGTTCATCGATCCAGTCGTCCATCTTGAGTCCGTAGGTCTTTGCGGTCGCCCTCATAAACTGCCAGGGGCCGACTGCCCGGGACCGCGACACGGCGTTCATGCGCAAACCGCTCTCGATCATCGCCACATAGACCAGGTCTTCAGGCAGTTTTTTTTCGCGGAAAATCGTTTTCATGAGCGGAATAAATCGTGAGGAATCGTCGAGCCAGGCTTGAAACAGCGGCTTTCCCAATGTCGTAAAATAGCGTACCTGTTCGGCCACTCGCTCGTCCGTGAGCGCCTGAACATCGGATGAAGCGAAAAATTTCTCGATGTCAGAAGCGTCGACACTTTCGGGGAGCGTATCCGGAGGCTGCACTGCAACGGGAAAAGCTCCAGAAGAGGCGCTGCCGGAAGATGCGGCATACGTATGCACCTTGGCCGAAACTTCAGCTTGGTTAAGAGAGGGCCACAATAGAATCCCTGCAACAAGTAGTACGTAGATCGTTCTGTTCATTCTTTTGTCTCCTTTTGTTCTGCCCGGAGGATGCCTTCTGCTGATGAAGACGGAAGATAAAAAATGAACAGCGTTCGGCAAATAAATTAAATCGGGATCACTTCCTGTTGCTGCGCTCAGTCTCCTTTTTCTGATAAATAACGACTGCCTCTTATATGTTACTTTAATACTTTAATTAGACCCGCAAGATAACGTCCTGTCAAGCGAACTAAAGTATGATTAAAAGTGCTCCCCGTCGCTATGATATACTTAAATCAGGAACAGACTAAAAGAAAGGAGGAGGGTAAATGAAAGCGCTCGCAAAAAATTTGATAAAATACCGATTGGAACAGGAAAGGCTGACCGAATCCTATGAGGTGAGGGCTTTCAGGGATGAGGAAGAAGATTCCCGCGTGGTCGAAACCGCTTTCTCTGGAATTCCGCACGCAGAGCAGGGCGCATTCCAAAGCATCAAGAGCAGGATCAGCGGACATGGCGAACAGACCATCGTTCCCGATGATTGCCAGTTCGGCGACAACGACCTCTGCTTTGTCGAATCGTAACTAGCGGAAAAAATGACAGCAATAGCTCAACGGGAGTGCTCATGACCGTGAAAAGAGAAGGACCGTGCTCCTCTTCCGTGTTTTTCCCTTTCGGCTTTCCGTTTATGCATGATATTCTCACAAGCGGCATCGAAGTCTCCTTCCCTGAACGCAGATTGTCCCTCTTGGCGCGCTCGATGCCGCTATGGCTGATCGCGTCAGAACCTACGGTGCAATATCATATCCCGTGCCCCTTTGCCGGCTTCTGTTTTCACCAATGCGCTGGCAGCCTCGCCGTAAACAAGCTCGATAGCTTCGACAAAAGATGAACAGAGACGCCGCGATGGACGGCCTTTCCGGGAATTGCAGGAGAACGAAAGCGCATCGCCGGTAAGCGATAAAAGCTCCTCGCCCTCGGAAAAGGTCATCGGCCAAAGCAGGCACGCTTTCGGCTTCACGTGATCGAGAGGAATCCCCAGGTTTAACCCCACCGTATGCAAGGAACACCGGAGTTTCCCGCGGGACACATAGGCGAACAAGCAAAGGCCCTCTTCGGTCGTGTCTATGGCAAAGAGGCCCGGCCCCACTTCCTCGAACACATTGTCGTAACCTTCGTCGGCCCCAAGATGAGGACAGAGCCTGGCCACCTCGGGAAGCAGCCCGATGATCCGGTTCATTTCCCTGGTCGTAACGCAGACCTCATAGGTTGCGCAGCAGCACTTTTCATCTTTTGTGCAGCCTTGGCAGGCATGGTCGATTGCACGCAGCGATGCGAGGTCGACCTGTACTGTCCCCCGGCGATCACGGGATGAACGGTGTCGCTTGCAGGCAGCGGGAATCTTCAATCGTGCGTCCTTGTTTGTCATTGTCATTTCCGGCACGCGGACAAGTCCGGATCCGCGGATAACAATATAATAAGCACAGATGAATTGCAAGCTGTTTGAAACTCATTCCGTCAGACAGAATAAGCAGGTTGCTCAGCAGGATAAAAACGATCCTCGTGCCTGCTGCGGGAGCGGGAACAGCGGGACCGGCGACTTCAGAATGGAGCGTCGGTTTCTGTGATAAACTTGGTAGTATCTCATCGCGGAGGCATTCTTGATTTACACAATAACGCTTAATCCCGCCCTTGACCGGACGCTCTGGGTAGAACGGATCAGGGCCGACGACTCCAACCGGATCAAAAAAGAAGAGCGATACGCCGGCGGCAAAGGGATCGATGTATCCAGGGTGTTGACCATGCTGGGAGTCGGCAGCACGGCGCTCGGGTTCGTCGGCGGTTTCACAGGAGCGGAACTGGAAGGCCGGCTGCTCAACGAGGGCATCAGCTGCGATTTTATCAGGATCTCCGGCGAAACCCGCACCAACATCATCATGAACGACATGAGCACCGGCGGCCAGTCCGTGTTCGGCGCAAGCGGACCGGTGATCGAACCCTACGAGCTCATGCAGATGATCCACAAGGTCGAAGGGCTTGAACATCCGGGAATGGTGATCATCAGCGGAAGCATCCCTCCCGGGGTTCACCCGAAGATCTACCGCAAGATCATTGAAATAGCAAAAAATAGAAACGCGAAAGTCATACTCGACGCGGACGGTGAGGCGCTGGTCGAGGGCACCCAGGCGTTTCCCGACATAATCAAACCCAACATTCATGAACTCAGCAGGCTTGTAGGCGCTGAATTAAAAGAGCAGGACGACATTATCGACGCGGCGAGAAGCGTCCAGAAAAAAGGGATAGGGCTTCTTCTCGTTTCCATGGGCGCCAAAGGGATTCTCCTGATCGGCGAGAAGGAAAGCTACCACGCGGCCCATCCCGAGGTGATCGTGAAAAATACGATCGGCGCCGGGGATTCCGCTGTAGCGGGTTTCATCTATGCTTTGACTGAGAGCAAAAGCCTGAAAGAAGCTCTTGCCTATGCCGTGGCCGCAGGCACTGCCACGACATTGATGCCGGGAACAGCGCTGTGCTGCAAGGACGATTTCCTGAGATTGCTTCCCGCTGTTCATGTGCGCGAACTTTAATGCTGAAGGCGGTACGATGCACGTGAACGACGCTGGAGGAAGAGCTCCGATATTTCATTGAGCAAGCGACATCCCTCAATTTCTCTTTCAAGTCTTTTCTCCAGCAGGTCTTATAGCCGGTCATGATGGTGATAATCCGCCAGTTGTGACGACCCCTGCGTACGATTGTTGCTTTATCCCAGTGGCGCATTTTTTAGCAGTCGGCTGGTGCTATAATGTAATCAGGAACCGAGCTCATTCTCTCCGAGGTAATACTTGGAGAATTGCTCAAAATCGAAACCTTCATGCTTTCCTGAAAAAGGACGGCATGCTATTTTTAAGGAGATGATAACATGAGGCACCATGATGCAAACGTAAGACACGATAGTAACCCGGATATTAACGGAAAGGGGTCGCAATTCCCGTATAAACACTGAACAAAAGGAAGGAGTGGTGGCCATGAAGGAAGAACTTACTGACAATAAGAGGAACTCCATTCTCATGCCGTTCCTGGTGGGAGGCATCGTCGGGGCGGGGTTGACGCTTCTGCTTGCTCCGAAGCCGGGAAAAGAAGTGAGGGAGGACATCAAACGGTTTGCCGCGAATACGAAAGACAGCGTAACTTCGGTCATTGATAAGGGGAAAACACTTTTTGATGAAAGCAAAACAGTAGTTTCCAACGCTATCGAAGCAGGCAAAGCAGCGTACGAACAGGAAAAAGAAAAAATGCGCCATGCTGCGTGAATCGGACAAGGTAATTTCCGACGAAATTGCGGCCCCAATCCGTGCAACCATGCAGCGGGCGACATCCCAGAAGAAAGGGCACAAGTGGAAAACTCAGTGCCCTTTTCTCTTTCCACGAAGCCCACAATAACGTCAAAATGAACCAGTCCTTTTCCGTTTATTTTACGAGAAGGGCCCGGTTATTCTAATTCAAAAAGCGTTTTAGATTTACTAATCCTTTTTTCTTCCTGCTTTGCCCTTTCATTGCTTTGTGGTAAAATGCGCTTCATGGAGACCAAGAAAGCCGTTATCCCGGTCAAAGGCATGACCTGCGTGAACTGCGCAGCAGCGATCCAGAAGGACATTTCCAAGCTTGTCGGCGTGAAAAGCGCGAACGTCAATTACGCAAACGAAAAAGCAGTCGTCGAATTCGACCCCTCTTCCGTCGGCCTGGATAAGTTCATTTCGAGCATCAACGAGTTGGGGTATCAGGCGGTCACGGAAACCGTAACGATCCCGGTCATCGACCTCGACGTTTCCCGGGTTCAGGAACTCGAAAAGATCGCAACAACGATTGACGGGGTACTCAAGGCGCTCATTAACCCGACAGCAGGAACCATCGAGATCGAATACATTCCCGGCCAGATCGGCATGCGCGATATCCGCAGGGCGATCGAAAAAGCCGGATTCCGGCTTCCGCAGCATGTGGAAGGCCGTTCGGTGCTTGATATCGAAAAAGAGGCGCGGGAAAGAGAGCTTTCCGAGCTTCGTACCAAACTGATCACGAGTGCGGTCCTTTCCGTGCTCGTCATGATCGGAAGTTTTCAGGACATGCTGCCCATTCCTGCCCTCGTCCCGAACCATATCATGTGGTTCATCCTGTTCCTCCTGGCAACGCCGGTCCAGTTCTGGGCTGGCCGGCACTTTTACCAGAACGCCTGGGCCTCGATCAAACACGGCAGCACCAACATGAACACACTCGTGGTAGTCGGGACTTCTGCGGCCTACGGTTACAGCGTCGTGCTCACCTTCTTTCCCTCCCTCCTGGGACACTACGGGAGCCACGGCGGAGCGTACTACGACACGGCGACCATGATCATCACGCTGATCCTGTTCGGGAAATACCTCGAAGCCCGCGCCAAAAGCCGGGCCGGCGAGGCCATAAAAAAATTGATGGGACTTCAGCCGCGCACTGCCCGCGTGATCCGCGAGAACACGGAACAGGACATCCCCATCGAGGAAGTCGAGGCGGGCGACCTCATCGTCGTCCGGCCCGGGGAAAAATTACCCGTGGACGGCGTCATCCGGAACGGTTATTCAACGATCGACGAATCCATGCTCACCGGAGAAAGTCTTCCCGTGGACAAGAAGACGGGAGATACGGTCATCGGCGCCACGATCAACAAGACCGGGACGTTCACCTTCGAAGCCACCAAGGTCGGCAGGGACACCATGCTGTCCCAGATCATCCGCATGGTCCAGGAGGCACAGGGGTCCAAGGCGCCGATCCAGCGTCTCGCCGACTATATTTCGAGCATCTTCGTCCCCACCGTCATTTCGATCGGGCTGATTACGTTCCTTGTCTGGTATTTCTTCGGGCCTCCGGAGACCCGGTTCACCTTTGCGCTCTTGAACTTTATCGCTGTCCTGATCATCGCCTGCCCCTGCGCCATGGGCCTGGCAACGCCTACTGCCATCATGGTCGGCACGGGCAAAGGCGCCGAGCACGGCATCCTCTTTAAAAATGCAGAGAGCCTGGAACGGACGCAGAAGATCAACACCGTCGTCCTGGACAAGACCGGCACGCTCACGCGTGGAGAACCGCAAGTCACGGACGTCATTCGGGACGGCATCACGGAACAGGAGCTGCTCTATTACGCAGGGTCCGCGGAAAAGGGGTCGGAGCATCCGCTGGGGGAGGCGATCGTCGCAGCCGCTCTGGCACGAGGCATCTCCCTGGAGCAGGCTGACGAGTTCGAAGCCCTGCCGGGCCACGGCATTCGGGCGAAGATGCAGGACAGGGAAATCATCCTCGGCAATGAGCGCCTGATGACTGACCGGAAGATCGATTTTGGACAAATGCTCGCCCAAGCGGAGAAACTTTCTTTCCAGGGCAAAACGCCCATGTTTGTTGCCGTGGACAATAAGGCTGCGGGAATCATTGCCGTTGCCGATACACTCAGGGAACACTCGAAAGAAGCTGTGGCAGGACTGAAAAAACTGGGACTGGAAGTAGTCATGCTGACCGGCGACAACCGGCGCACCGCTGATGCCATCGCCAAAGAGCTGGGGATCAGCCGTGTATTGGCCGAAGTCCTGCCGCAGGACAAGATGGATATGGTAAAAAAGCTGCAGGCCGAGGGCCGCGTGGTCGCCATGGTCGGCGACGGCATCAACGACGCGCCCGCTCTTACGCAGGCCGACGTGGGCATCGCGATCGGGACGGGCACGGACGTGGCCATCGAAGCCTCCGATGTCACGCTGATCAAAAACGACCTCCGCGTGGTTGCCGATGCCATGAGGCTTTCGCGGCGAACCATGAAGACCATCAGGATGAACCTGTTCTGGGCGTTCTTTTACAACGTCATCGGCATCCCCGTGGCGGCCGGCGTGCTCTTCCCCTTCTTTAAGATCCTGTTGAACCCCATGTTCGCCTCGGCTGCCATGGCTTTCAGTTCGGTGAGCGTGGTGTCGAATTCGTTGCGGTTGAGAAAATTTCGTTAAGGAGGCCGCAGACAGCATACAGGGGACCCAACGGCCGGTCAGAGTCCCGCCTGCTGTTTCCCCGGCTTTATGAAGTTCATCGCCGATGCAATGCTGGGCAAACTTGCAAAGCGCATGCGGATACTGGGATTGGACGTCCTCTACGATCCGAAGCTGGATGATAATGAAATCATCGGGCGCGCGCTCGAACAGGATCGCCTGATCCTGACGCGCGACAGGGCGCTTTCCGCGCGACCGCTGGCCGCGCATCATCTCTTCATCAACAGCGAGCAAGCAGAAGAGCAACTGGACCAGGTCCTTTCCGCATGCCCCGCAGAACAACGTCCTCTCGCCCGGTGTTCCGAGTGCAATGAGTTGATCGTTCCCGTCCCGAAGCAGGATGTTCATGACCTCGTACCGCAGCACGTGTACGAAAAAACCGATGATTTTTTATTGTGCCCAAAATGCCGAAGGATCTACTGGCAAGGCACCCACGTGACGAGGATGAAGCTGCGGAAAATAAAATAGCCGGTCCAATAATACCGGACCGGCCATAAAAAACACTGAGGGACTAAATAAAATGATAGATAAACCCGAAGTCCACTGTTTTCACATCTCCGCTCGCACCCTCGAATTTAACTTTTGAGTCGGTCCATCCTGCCTGAATAGATAATTCCCTGAAGAGGTACAATTCAATGCCGATCCCGTATTGAAAACCGTCGCTTTTAGGAGTCCCCGATCCGGAAACTTCATAATGCGCGTAGCCGCCCATGAGGTAGGGTTCCACGGTCATTACCTGGGCACTGTCGAGACTCGTGAGCGGGAAATTAAGCTTAAGGTCCCCGGCCAGGCCTTTC
>JAJXTW010000184.1 GCA_021783455.1 Nitrospirota bacterium
CGAAGCTGGTGCCGGACATCCAGAAGACGTCTGAGCTGGTGCAGGAGATCAACGCAGCCTCTAAGGAACAGACCACGGGAGCGGACCAGATCAATTCAGCGATCCAGCAGTTGAACCAGGTGATCCAGCAGAACGCCGGAGCCGCAGAAGAGATGGCCTCGACGGCGGAGGAACTCTCATCCCAGGCAGAACAGCTCCAGGGCACGATCTCGTTCTTCAAAATTGATGAAAACGGGCACATCAAGGGCAGGACGGCAATAAGTGGGCCCGCTGCAGCCGGCCACAAAGTCCAGATCGCGCATCTGGTCCAGAAACCCAAGGCTGCAATTCCCGCAATTGCTGCGACCAAGCATGTCGGTGTGGCGTTGAACATGGGGCATGGAGCCGGAAAGGGCTACGGCGATTCAAAGGACGCGGAGTTTGAAAAATTTTAGCAACAAGGAAAGCATGAGCGGAGATAGCGGAGAGTAACAAAACAGCACATCGCTTAGCTTCAATCATTCATAAGGAGGTTCCTATGAGTATAGCAGGAATTTTGGAGACAACGCAGTATCTGACCTTTAAGCTTGACGACGAGGTGTTCGCTCTGGATATCTCCAAGGTCCGCGAGGTGTTGGACTTCACCACAGTGACCAAGGTGCCGCGCACGCCGGAGTTCATGCGCGGCGTGATCAACCTCCGGGGGAGCGTAGTGCCGGTGGTGGACCTTCGGCTGAAATTCGGCATGACGAAGACCGAGAAGACGGTGAACACCTGTATCATCATCGTCGAGGTAAAAGTAGACGACGAGACTACCATCCTTGGCGCGCTTGCCGACTCGGTGCAAGAGGTGATGGATTTGGAGCCGGACCACATCGAGCCCGCGCCTAAGATCGGGACGAAACTTCGGACGGATTTCATCACGGGGATGGGCAAGCAGAACGACCGATTTGTTATTATTCTCAACATTGACAAGGTCTTCTCGACCGAAGAGCTTGCTCTTGTGCAGGAAAAGCAAACGGAATCAGCAGGATAGATGCGCAGCAGGGAGAGGCCTTTCCCCCATCAAGGCAAAAAGGCAGCAGTCATTTTCAGGGTGTACGTGCTGCTCGATAGCGCAGTTAAAAAATAATGGAAAAAAGGTTGAGTGGCATGCGAGATATTTTTCGGGAAGCAGTTGAGAAGGCTAAAAAGTCCGGTGTCTGGGAGAAACTGACACTGTCGCAGCAAGAGGAGCTGGTTGCCAAATATATTCAGAAGCATTTTGAACGCTAATAAGCAGTAACTAGCGGGAATGAAGGCTCATTCGAAATTAAACGACTCTTGGCAAGCAATACAGGAGATCGTTATAGTTGCGAAGCCGATGTCGGACAGGGAGTTCTTGTACCTGAGCGAATTCATTTAGGCACTGTGCGGTATAAAGATGCCGCAGATCAGGAAGATCATGCTTGAGGCGCGGCAGGAGAAGTGGCTTTGCGCTCTGGACATCGCGCGTTCGACGACTACTGCATGCTTGCTGTGCCGATAGGCGTGATTTTATGCTGAAACGTGATCAGTATTTGAACGCCGGGAGCAGGAAATATTCCTGAGCCTTTTGTGCGGTATTTTGTTATTCGGGATACCTTTTTCTGTGGGATGCATAGACCGTTCATAATTTGGATCTCCCTCTCAGCGGGTAGAGTCAACGGTCTATAGAAAAACAACATGAACTCATCATCGCACGAACTTCCGGTCATCTACCTCAAAACGGGAGAGCTCTATTTTTCAGAACAGCCGGCGAGCGTCATAACCGTGCTCGGTTCCTGTCTGGCCGTGACTTTTTTTCACCGCCGCACAGGGACTGGCGCGATCTGCCATGGGCTTATGCCTGGATGCCGGGAACGGGCGGGGTGCAGCAGCGAGTGCCGTGAGCCGGGCAAGTACGTGGAATGTGCCATCCAGTGGATGGTGAACCGATTTCGCCGGCAGCAAGTAATGCTTCGCGAGATCGAGGTTAAGGTATTCGGTGGCTCGGACATGTTCGATGCGGCGCGGAACGGAAAGGGCGGAGTTTCCGTCGGCAAGCTCAATATTACCATGGCGATAAAGAGGATTGAGCTGGAAGGCCTTCATATCCTTGCGATAGATGTCGGAGGGGCACAGGGGCGCAAATTATTCTTTGATACCGGAACAGGTGAAGTACTACTTAAGCGCCTCCCGCCGCGCGTGATCTTGGCAGAAAGATGATCTGGGAAATGACGTAGAATTGCAGCAAAATATGAAAAGAGCGAGCAGAGAGTTATGAAGAACATTCTTTTGATAGATGATGACATAGACATATTGAAAAGTATGGGAGAAATTTTGAATGGACTCGGTTACGAGGTTATCGCCAAGTCGGACGGCCGGTCCGCACTTTCCGTTATCCGAGAAGGGACCTGCGTCAATCTTGTGATAACTGATCATCAGATGCCGGCGATGGACGGTATCGAGATCGCCTGCTTTTTTAAACAATGTCTTCCATCCGTTCCAGTAATCATACTCTCCGAGGAATCAAGCATTGAGTCTTACTTAAAGTCTCTTAGCTGCGGAGTATTCGAGTACATGAACAAGCCGGTTAGGGTAAAAGAACTAAGAAAAATCGTGAAAAAAGCTCTTGAACGGTTCGCGGGCGAGACCGAGTCTGTAGTTACTCGTAATAGCCGGACGAGCTAGGATTCATTAAGGATTGTTTTGAAAGAATAAATGGAATACCGCGGTATTTGTACGTAAAGCAGATCTGGCCTGGGAGGAGGATGGGAATAATGGATCCGAAAGAAACGAATTTGATTAAAAACAAAGTAGAAGAGTTTCTTCAGGTTTTCAAGAAGGGAGAAGAGTTCACCCAGGAACTGCTCAAGGAGAACGAAAAGTTCAGATACCGAGTGGCGCAGCTCGAGGAGGCCGGCAAATATACCGGCCGGGAGGAGAGCTTCAAGCTCCATTCACTCGAAGAGCGGATAACGCTCCTTGAGGAAGAAAACAAGGGCCTCATTGACCGCTACCGCCACGTGGAGGAAGAAAACAAAGACTTCGCGAACCGTTACCTCGAGGTGGAAACCGAGAACAACAACCTCGCGAATCTCTATGTTGCCAGTTATCAGCTCCACTCCACTCTGGATTTTAACGAAAGTCTTAAAGTTATTCTAGAGATCGTCATGAACCTGATCGGCGCCGAGGAGTTCTCCATCATGATGCTCGACGAAAAAACGAACGAGCTCTCGATTGTTGCGCAGGAGGGCATGGGATTGGGGGCATGTGCCAGCATCAAGATCGGTGACGGCATCATCGGGCAGGCGACAAAAACCGGTGAGGCGTACTACCGAGACGGGGACCCCACGGACCTCAAGGGAGTGGATTATATACATCCACTCGCCTGCGTTCCGCTCAAAATCAAGGAACACGTGATCGGCGTAATTGTGATTTATAAGCTCCTCCTTCAAAAACAGGCGTTCTCGGACGTGGACTACGAACTTTTATCCATGCTTGCAGGTCACGCCGCCACGGCGCTATTTTCGTCAAAGCTCTACTCGCAGTCCGAACGCAAACTCACCACGATCCAGAGCTTTCTCGACCTCCTGAAAGATAAATAGGCGGGGATCGCCAAAACGGATTCAAATTTATCTATATCGTTTTCAGCGCGCGATTGTAAAATCACGTATAACGGGAGGTAGGGATGCTCAAAAAAGTTCTCTTAGTTGATGATTCCGCGTTGATACATCAGATGTATAAGATGGTTCTCATGCGTTACAAATGTGCCATAGTGGCAGCAAAGAACGGTCAGGAGGGGCTCGACGCTCTCGTAAAGCACCCAGACACCAATTTGATGCTCGTAGACATCAACATGCCTGTGATGAATGGGCTTGAGTTTGTCAAGAAAGTAAAGGAGCTTGGAGCGTACAATCATATCCCGATCATTATTGTAAGCACTGAAGGCAAGGAGGAAGACGCAAAAAGAGGGCTTGCGCTTGGTGCTAATGGTTACGTGACAAAACCGGTTCAACCGAGTGATCTGCACGCGGTAATCGACGCGCTTTATCCTGCCAACTGAGATTAAGTCAACTATTTTGTTTAAAAATAAGCGCCAGCGGCAAATACTTTCAGCTAGATCGAGAAGTTCCCTGGCGGATAGTTTTAAAAGATCATTAGAACCATTCCGGAACCAACATTTAATAGTGTCCATTTATTCCCGGAACAGGTGTCCATTTTCGTCAGGAATGAGTGTCCACCCCCGCCTCCGGAATCTATATCCAAAATGTCCGGAATAAACAAAGGCGGAGTTGTGCTATCATTGTACAAGAACATCGGCAAAGGGGCAACGTATGCACGCCATCCCGTGGACGGCATTCCTTTCTTTTTTTCTCACTCTCTGTTGCAGTTCCGCGGGCACGGAGGCCGCGAATATGAGCACGTTTACCCTATCGAGTCAGGCATTCAAGCACCATGACCGCATTCCCGCGCGATACACCTGCGACGACGCTGATATCAGCCCTCCGCTCATGATCGAGAACGTTCCCGCGGGCGCTCAGTCGCTTTCCCTCATCGTCGATGACCCGGACGCGCCGCGGGGCATGTGGGTGCACTGGGTCGTTTGGAACATCGGCCCGGACACAAAGGAGATCAAGGAGCGCAGCGTTCCCCCGGGCGCGGCGGAAGGAGTAAACGATTTCAGAAAGCAGAGCTACGGCGGTCCCTGCCCGCCATCGGGCACCCATCGGTATTTTTTTAAGCTCTACGCGCTCGATACTATGCTGGCGCTCGGCGCGAACGCGACCAAAGGGGACCTGGAGCGGGCGATGAAGGGACATATCCTTGCGCAAACAGAGCTGGTGGGCTTGTACAAAAGGCAGTGAACTCCGCTTCCCGTCTTCCTTCGCGAACTGGTGCAGCGTCAATGTGTAATAGTCGTAAAGTCCTGATTTTACCCCCCTGATATTATCGTGCGAAATACCCTGATCTCCCGCAAAAAGGTTCTTTACATGGGAAACGCCGTGGAGTATATTAACACAATTAATTTTGGTTTGTTTTTTGGTTTTTTTTTTTGTTTATTCCCGTCGGCAGCACGTAGTCCTCATTGCATTCATCAACGAATATACAGCCCTGTCTGAAAAGCACGTTCATTGCATTCTTCCGTGCCGGAAGGAGGTGAATAGCATGCTTGTCAAATTTTTTCAGAAGCCCGCCGAAGCTCATCTACTGTTCAGCATTTGGATATGGTTTCCCCGCCGGCCCCCGCCGGCGAGTTCGCGGCGACGCGGATCGTCATCGTCATGAAAACCGGAAATGCCTGGCTGCCGGGTTCGTACGCACCCGGCAATCACGTTAAAAATATAAAATCATCTAAAAGGAGGATGTGACATGGAGGATTTAAAAACGTATCAGGAAGGGGCGATACTGGAGCATTCGGGGCTGGTCCGGGAAACACCGGGAACATACGTTGAGCAGTTTGATAAGAAGATCGATGACTATCTGGCGCGGTTGAGCGGGCTTGAACTGCAATGTTCGCACCCGGCAGCGGACAAGGAGAAGCTCCTCGATGAGGTGACCATGCTCACCGATTCGATGCTTGAGTCTTGCGCCCAGTTTGAACGGGACACGAAAGACCCGCTGGCCGTCAAGAACGCGCAGGTCTATTTTCGGGAAAAAACACATCCAGTTTTGTCAAAAAGCTATTGCATCGAACGGACCAGGACATGGCCGAGTGGTCAGCAGGGAGATTATATGACCTTGGAATTGGCATATAAGAATATGCCCCTGTCCCAAGGCATCGGGTATTACCTGGACAAATATCTGCTCTCCACGCAGCTCGGCGTCGGCGTGAGGGAGCGCGTCGTAAAGATGCGTGAGCTTTTGAAGGAAGAACTTTTAAAAAGGAACAGTCCGAAAGTTCTGGATGTGGCATGCGGTTCCTGCAGGGAAGTTTTTGAATTAGCGTCCGAAATCAAAAAATCAGGGGCCAAATTTACCTGCATTGATTTGGACCCCAATGCCCTTGATTTCGCTCTCGATCGTT
Organism: Nitrospirota bacterium; assembly: GCA_021783455.1. Classification (GTDB taxonomy): domain Bacteria; phylum Nitrospirota; class UBA9217; order UBA9217; family UBA9217; genus JAJYKN01. Next base: position 6,008 of record JAJXTW010000184.1, read on the forward strand.
TTACCTATGCCGGCCTCTCATCAGACCACGCTGAAGTGGTCCAGTACAACGCGCTCAGAATGTTTGATACTGAAATGGCGCAGGCCGAATTCGGGATGCAAGATGTC
>JAJXTW010000185.1 GCA_021783455.1 Nitrospirota bacterium
GACAATACGGACGTATCTCTCGAAGTGCCGTATCTGCTCCTGGATCCGGGCCCGGTCACGGAAAAGTATGAAAAAGGGATTGGAGATGTTCTTCTTAAGCTTAAATACCGGACTGATGAAAACGAAGTAAAACAGTCCGCGGGATTTCAAGTTTATACCAGCCTGCCTACGGGCGACATAAACAAGGGCCTCGGGACCCACAAAGTGCTTACGGGTCTTCAGGTCATGGACCAGCAGGAATGCCACGGCAACATCCTCCACGTAAGTGCGGGCTACGAAGTCCTGGGCGGGCATTTTTCCGACAATTTCGCTTTTCGGTATGGTATTGCCGTCGAGCACAAGCTTACGGATTCCTTCCGCATTTTGACCGAGTTGGCCGGAGAATTCAGAAAATCGACTGACAGGATTGAAGAACCGATGTTGCGTAGTCAGCACTTGTATAGCCAACCGTTCACGTTCATGGCAGGATTCAGGTATGATATTTCCAGGTTCTGGTATGTCGATCTCGCCGCGCGCGCAGGGCTGAACAAAGATGCCGAAGATTACACCACGCTGGCGGGAACGGCGTGGCGGTTCTAAACCGCAGCAACAAGTAAGAACGACTTCCTGGAGAGGCATCCATGCACATCCCCGACGGCTATCTTGGCCCTGCCACCTACGCTGCGATGTATGCCGTCACCATCCCGTTCTGGGCCGTTGCTTCCTGGAAGCTGAATAGGACCCTCAAGGCGAAACAGGCGCCGTACCTCGCGATCGGCGCGGCATTTGCGTTCGTGATCATGATGTTCAACATTCCGATCATCGGGGGAACGACCGGCCATGCGACCGGAGCTACGCTCATCGCAATTCTGCTCGGCCCCTGGGCAGCGGTGATCGCCGTTTCTGCAGCGCTCATCATTCAGGCGCTGCTCTTTGGCGACGGCGGCATTACGGCGATCGGTGCGAACTGCTTCAACATGGCCGTTGTCGGAGCGTTGGTAGGTTACGGTGTGTATCGACTCATCGCCGCGCGGTCTGAGGTTACGAGCCGCAGGCGGGTCGCGGCCGGAGCGATCGCCGCCTACGTAAGTTTGAATGTCTCGGCGCTTCTCACGGGCATTGAACTCGGCCTCCAGCCGATGTTCGAACAATCGCCGTCCGGGCGGCCGTTGTACGCTCCTTTTCCGCTCTCTGTTGCGGTCCCGGCGCTGGCGCTTGAGCATCTGCTGCTGTTCGGGATTGTTGAAGCTGCAATCACGGCGCTCGTCATACGGTATATTCAAAAAAATGATCCGGACATGCTGAAATAATGCAATGCGGAATGAGAATGCGAAACAAAAAAGGAAATAAGACCGACCAAAAACTCTGGATCGGCGTCGGGATCCTGGCACTCCTTTCTCCCCTCGGAATCATCATCCCGAACTACCTTGGCGCCGGAGGCGCCTGGGGGGAGTGGACCCTGGAACAGATAGAAAAGATGTCTGGTTTTGCTCCCGAAGGCATGAAGCGTATGGCTGATGCCTGGAAGGCGCCGATGATAAATTATGCGGTTCCCGGACAGGCAGCGGGGCCAGTGCACAGCAGCCTCGGATATATCGTGGCCGCTATCACCGGCATCTCGGCAACTGCGGGGCTCATGTACCTCATTACCAGACTGCTCGTACGTAAAGACGGTTCTTCAAAACATAATCGACAGGCGCGCCGGTGACCGAACGTGGCAAGCACGACATTCCTCGATAAAACACTCCTGGCAATTACGCGCATTACGGAGCAATCCCTGTTTTCAGAGAAATTTGCGAACCGCCGCGGGTTTTTGCAATCCCTCGACATCAGATTCCAGCTCGTAACCTTCCTGTTCATCCTCGTGCTCATCAGTTTTCTGCATACTCCTCAGTCCTTATGGCTGGTCTACGGGGCGAGCCTTCTCCTTGCCGTTTTTTCCAGAATACCGCTCCGGTTCTTTCTGATGCGGGTGTGGTTGTTCGTCCCGATCTTCACGGCCGCTATCGTTCTGCCGGCAATCCTGAATGTTGTGACGCCGGGAGATACTCTATGGGTGCTGGTGAAGTTCTCCCATCCCCTTACCTGGGGACCATACCGTATTCCCGCGGAAATCGCCGTTACGCAACAGGGACTCCGGGCAGGGGTGGTGTTCGTGTCGCGCGTCGCCGCATCGGTCTCCTTTGCCGTTCTGTTCACCATAACGCACCGCTGGTCCGATATTTTCGCGGGACTTCGCGGGCTTTTCGTTCCCCGGATTCTTGTCATGACCCTGAGCATGACCGAGCGGTACCTCTTTGTGTTCCTGCGGCTGATCCAGGACATGTACCGGGCGCGGAAGAGCAGGACCATACGGCCTTTCCCCGCCTCGATCGAGCGCAGCTGGATCGCTTCCCGCATCGGCATTACGTTCAGAAAATCTGTTGAAATGAGCGAGGACGTGTACAAGGCCATGCTCTCCCGCGGCTTTCAGGGTGAGTTCAGGTCCATCAACCGGTTCCACAGCCGTTTTGTCGATTATCTCTGGCTGGCGACCGTGCTGATTGCCGGCGGGATCCTCCTTATGTCCGAAAGGGGGATGGTGCGGTGACGACAGTGTTTCAGCTCCAGAATGTCGTGTATTCCTACGCGAACGGGTCGCCGGTCCTGAACAACCTGACGCTCGATTTTTCCGCCGGAGAACGGACGGTGATTCTCGGCGCGAACGGGACCGGCAAGTCCACGCTCCTTTCCCTGCTTGACGGACTCGTTTTTGCAAAAACCGGGACCATCAGCGCATTTGGAAAGACCTTGTCCGAAGAGGCTTTGCACAACAGCGACTTCTCCCGTGAATTCAGAAAAAAAGTCGCTTTCGTTTTTTCCAACTCCGACGTTCAGCTTTTTTCGTCTACTGTATGGGACGAGATCGCCTTCGGCCCGCTCCAGCTCGGTCTTTCACGCGCCGAGATCCGGGACATCGTCGATTGGCAGCTCGAATCTCTCCGGATCATTGACCTCCGCGACCGCGCTCCCCATACCCTGTCGGACGGCCAGAAGAAAAAGGTGGCCATCGCGTCGAGTCTTGCCACGGACCCCGAAGTGCTCCTGCTTGACGAACCCACGAACGGGCTCGATCCCCGGACCCAGGTCTGGCTCATCGAGCTCTTGCATGGCCTCCATCAAAAGGGCACGACGATCATTTCGGCTACTCATGATCTCTCGATTGCCGGTGATATTGCCGAACGGGCAGTCGTTATCGCGGAAGATCATACCCTAGCGGCCGATGGCGCATTTCAAGACGTCATTATAAATGATGAACTGCTGCTCAAAGTGAATTTGATCCATGAACACGCCCATTATCACGGCGATACGGCCCATGTGCACCGGCACGGGCACTATGGGCATGTTCATGCAAATGGAGGCGCAATGCACGACAACCACAAGCACCACAGTCATTCCCATGATGAGGCGCATGGTCAGGGAGCCGAAGATCTGAAAAAATTGCAGGTCATGCTGGAGCACTGGATCGATCACGGGGACAGCCACATGGAAAATTACCGGGAATGGGCTGAGAAGGCAAGCGCGGCGGGAGAGGAAGAGATTGCGAAAGAGATCCACATGGCCATTGACGACAACGAGTCCGTGAAAAGCCATTTGAAGAGAGCAAAGGCGATCCTCGCGGCGAAATTAGTTTTAAAAAGATAGCGGGTGCTCAGGCCCGTTGCTTCGCTTCGGCGCAAGACGCGTCTGGCAGGCTGTAGAAAAGACCTCTGTTTCCCCTTCGATAATACTTCGGCAAGCTCAGCAGAGCGCTCAGGGCGAAGGTGGGAGCATTGAAACAATCGGCTTTTATTCGTTCGTGGCGAGCCTGTCGAACCACTCAAGCATTTTTTTAACAGCCTGCGGGTATATGTTGCCTGATCAGTAAAAATATTGTATTTTTTCTATATGCTCTCGGCCCTTTGCGGTAAAATATTGCGTGAGGTTTCCTATGACTGACTTACAAAGTGACGATCTCAGAAACGCCATCCAGTTCCACGGCCATCTCTGCCCTGGTCTTTCGCTCGGTTTTCGCGTGGCAAAGGCGGCGCTCCGGGAACTGAACGCAGCCCGACCGCAGGATGAAGAGCTTGTGTGCATCGTTGAAAACGATTCGTGCGCTGCCGACGCCATTCAGTTCATAACAGGCTGCACCTTCGGCAAGGGAAATCTCATTTTCCGGGACTACGGCAAGCACGTGTATACGTTCTTCAACCGGCGCACGGGGCAGGGCATCCGCATTTCCGAGGACTACCGGGGTTTCAAAGGCGACGAGCGTTTTCCCGCGCTCAAGAAACGTCAGGAAGCAGGGAAAGACGTCTCCGCTGAGATGCAGGCCTACAAAATGGAGAAGGCAGCGACGATCCTTCACGCCGATGAAAAGGAGATCATGACCATAACTCCTATCGCCTCGGATCCTCCCCGGGAAGCGAGGGTACGCGGTTCCGTCCGCTGTGCGATCTGCGGCGAAAAGTTCATGGAATCGCGCGGGCGGGTAAAGAACGGCAAAATCGTTTGCATCTCTTGTTTTGAAAAGGGATAGACTGGTTTTTTACGAAGCAAACTCTTACAAAAATGGTAAGAATTTTTGCCGCAAGGAGGCGCCCGAGACGCAAAAAAGATTTCTTGTTTTTTTGCGCATCTTTGCGGCTAATTACTTTTGACTTTTCTTCGGGATTTGTGCATGACCTTCGTTTTGCAAAAAATGATATGGTTCCTGATCCTGCCGACATCGGTTACGGTGGTTTTTCTGTGCGCTGGCCTGGCCCTGATCAACCGGCGAAAACGCCTCGGCCAGGGACTTATTCTGCTCGGCATTCTGATTATCTATGTCCTCAGCCTGGCCGGCACGGCAGACCTGATCCTGAAACCGTTGGAAGAGCGGTATCCGCCTGTCAAGATCCGCAACATCACTGTCGATGCCGTTGTGGTGCCCGGCGGCGGTTCAGTTGATCTCGATTGGATCGGAGCAGCGCCTGAACCGAACGCGGAAACGCTGTCCCGGCTCGTTACAGGAGTGGAGCTCGCCAAACGGCTCAAGGTCCCGCTTGTCCTGTGCGGCGGCAACGGAGAGTCTTTTGCCACGAAGGTGAATGATGCCGATGCCATGGAACAGGCAGCCTCTGCCATGGGAATGCCGAAAGATCAGATGATTGTTGAAGATGCCTCCCGGAATACGCGCGAAAACTCTTACGCCGTGCGGAAGCTTGTAAAGGGAAACCGCATTGTTCTCGCGACCTCCGCCTATTACATGCGGCGCGCCGTGGCGATGTTCAGCCGACGAGGGTTTACGGTCATTGCCGCGCCGACTTATTTTCAAGTGCAGACGCGGAAATTTTCTTTTAATTCTTTCATCCCGAAAGCCGGCGATCTTAACCGCTCAACCGTGGGGATTGCCGAATGGGCCAGCATGGCATGGTGGCATGTCCGGGGAGAAATATGAACCTGAAAGCGGCAGTCGGAAGCAGATGAACGCAGATGCTCGCTGATAAAACAAAGCATCCAGACAGAAAGAGCTTCACCATAACGGTGAACCTTTTCTCAGCATAAAATGATTTTTTCTATCATTGTTTATCTGCGTTTATCCGATCTTATCGTTCGACTGAGCTCACGACGAAGTCTGCGTCCAAAATGATTTTTTTGGGATGACAGCCCCGATGGGGAAGAATGGAACTCGAAAGGAAAAGGGGACTGCGTAATGATTTCTCCTTCTGTTAACAACAGCCAGATGCCGGACCGGAAAAAAACCTATGCCCTGCTCGTAGACAGCTTTGTCCGCGACCTGTTCGCGACGGGCATGATCCTCCGGCGCCTGGACTATGACGTGTACATCGCCAACTCCGGCGAGGATGCTCTTAAACTCATCGAGGCCGCCGTCCCGGAGCTGATCATTACCGAGCTTTCGCTCCAGCAGATGTCCGGCCTGGAATTGCTCATCCACCTGAGGCATAATCCGTTGACCAAATCCATACCCGTCGTCATCCACACTGCCGTCAGCGATAAGAAGAAGGAAGAACACTGCCGCGCTTCCGGGTGCGCGGCTTTTCTCAGAAAACCGGCGGAACTGGACACGCTCTACGCTGCAATACAGCTTGCGACAGAGAATACGCC
>JAJXTW010000186.1 GCA_021783455.1 Nitrospirota bacterium
CGGCAGCATTCCGCCGTCGAGTCGGCGATCAACGCTTTGGAGAACCACGGCTTTGATCGCTGCCCCGATCACGGCATATATGGCTTCAAGCGCTATGTCAGCCTTGCAGTGCTTGCCCGGAACCTACAGCGCCTGGGCCATATTATTCAGCAGAATGAACTGAAACGTCAGGCGCGAAGAGAAAGGTATCCTCTCCAAGCCGCGTAGCCTCCGGCAGTTTGTGCGTCGCAAACCTCCGACTATGAGGATGATGCACGCCCGCCTTCGGCGGATCGGCCTACATTCTCGAGGACAACTCATTCTTTTTAGCACTCATGAGCCTGGTCGTGCCGGTTTATCACGGCTATCACTCGAATCTTTGGATGAAAAATGTGGTTTCCGTTCAGACACTAGTTACCTTTTTTTCGTAGTCGCTGATTATCTCATCCAACTCATCCACTTTCCTCATGATAGTATCCTCCTGTTGCAATTATAACAAGTTATCCTGGACTCATCGAGGCATCGTTTTCCCTGTTGAGAGGAAAAGCGTTCGCAGGGCATCCTGAAGGCACATTGAATGGCACTCACAAAAACCGCTCGGAGAAGAAGCGGACACTCTCTGTCCTCTGTGGAGTTTCCTTCGGGACCAGCCTGTCGATTGTTCCCTAAAAGGACAGCGAGCCCTTTGCCCTGGATGTCATCTCTATAAGGCTCATGGCGCCAGCGGCCTTGACACCGGGCAGGAGATCTTCTTCACTGATCTTCTTGTTGGTCATGGTCTGCGTGCAGCACTGGATCTCCACGCCCATCTCTAACGCTTCATCAAGCCGCTGCCGGAGCGTCGGTACGCCGGGCTGCGGCTTCTCCTGCTCTTCTATGCCGCCTTTGACCATAATATCCACGGCATTCTGAATGCAGTACAGGACCGTGCGGTAGTCTGCCGATGCGGCCAGCGACGCGAACATCAGGGCCGACCTCGCCCGCGCGATATTCTCGAACCCTGAGGCGCACAGGACGATGAACAGATCGGGCCCGCATTCCTCCGCGGGTTTTGTCAAAGCATGATCCATAGTAGTCTGCATTTACACCTCCAGCGTGGCCTTAATGGCAACGGGCCTGGAGAGCGTTACTCCCACCGGGGATGTGCCTATTACGTGCTGGTGGAGCTCTTGGAGGGCTTTTTTATCGGCTTGGGATTTTATCTTCACTTTGACCGTGATGTTCTTGAATCCCGGGAGTTTGGCCATATTCATCTTTTCCGGTGCTTCGAGTCCCAGGAAACCAGGCAGGTCGATCTCACCTTCGAGGTCGATCTTGATGTCGTCGAGCTTGATACCCCGGACAGCGGCGTTCATGGCATACCCGATGCTCAGACATGCGCCGTAGGCTTGAAGGACCATTTCCACGGGGTTTGCAGCGGTGTTGGTCCCGCACAGCATTTCCGGCTCGTCAGCCAGGAGCGTGAACTCACGCGAGCAGGTCTCTACCTTGAAGCCGCCCTTCCAGGTCGTTGATGCCTTCCAGACCGTCTTGCCCTTTTCCCAGTTCTCCTTAACCGCTCCAACTACCTTCATAAGATTGTCAACATCGAGTCCGTTCACTAATGTCGCCGATGGCATGGTCTGTCCTCCCAGTATTCCTGATTTGGTATATCTGGTATGCCATATAGCAAGTCTCTGACCAGAATCGTCGTCTGGTTGGGAACGGGTGAAGGCGAAGAGGCAGCAGCGGTGCAGCATCTTTCGAAAGATGTTGAATTGACGGGGTTTTGCGAGATCCACCGATCGGGGGTCGGGGTGAACGTGGTTCAGGTAGTCCGTTGGTCAGCCGGCTAGGGATGTTTGACGGAAGTTGCATTTTGCAGTCATCAGGAAGGAACTGATCCAACGCGAAGGCACAAGAGGCGGATAATCAAGAGAAATACGGAATCGGGCATTGATTGCAAAATGCAATTGCCGCCGCGCTACTCAACCTTTGATTTTCTCCAGAGGGTGGTAGTGTCCAGGCCGAGGAGCTTCGCGGCCTTCTTCTTGTTCCCGCCCACGAGGTCCAGGACTTTCGCAATATGCTCCTCTTTCACGCGCTCAAGCGTCCAGTCCCGCTGCAGATCAGGCTCCTGTGCCCCCATCGTCAACGGAAGGTCTCCAGCCCGGATCTCTTCGGTTTCGGCTACGATAACCGCCCGCTCCAAAGCGTTCTCAAGCTCCCGGATGTTCCCGGGCCAGGAATAGTTCAAAAATCCCTGCATGGCCTCGTCGGAGATCTTCCTCAGGTCCGTTCCCATCCTTTTAGAGAACTTGGCCAGGAAGTACCGGGCAAGGAGGGGGATGTCCTCTGCCCGCTCGCGAAGCGGGGGAAGGTCGATCATGATGACATTCAGCCGGTAGTAGAGGTCCTCGCGAAACTGTTTTGTTTTGATGGCCTCTTCAAGATGCTGATTGGTGGCCGCGATAATCCGTACGTTTACGGCGGTCGGGTGCGTACTTCCGACCCGGAAGAATGTTCCGTCCTGGAGCACCCGAAGGAGCTTCACCTGGAGGTTCTTGCTCATCGCCTCCACTTCGTCAAGGAACAGGGTCCCGGTGTCAGCGGCCTCGAACAGCCCGATCTTGTCGCCGGCCGCGCCGGTGAAGGCGCCTTTTACGTATCCGAAGAGTTCGGACTCCAGCAGGTTCTCGTTCAGCGCCGCGCAGTTCACGGCGATGAACGGATTGTCCCTCCGGATGCTGTTAAAGTGTATGGCCCTGGCGATCAGCTCCTTGCCAGTGCCGCTTTCCCCGTAGATGAGGATGCTCGAAGGCACATCGGTGACCTTCCGGACAAGGTCCAGGATCGATACCATCCGGGAACTGCCGGTAATGAGGCCCGCAAAGTTGGAATACTGCATCCGCGCATCCACTTCCTTCTTCGTGTGCTCGAACATACGGGCGTTCTCGATTGCCAGACCGATCGGCTGGGTCGCGGCCCGCAGGATGTCGAGCAGTTCATGATCAGGGGTATAGGGGGCATGGGAGATGACGCACAGCACTCCGACCACCTTGTTCCTCGCCTTGAGCGGCAACCCGGCATAGAAATCCATGTTTTCCTTTTTGAGGACCCCCCGTGTGAACCTCGGGTCGAGGGAGGCCCTTTCGAGGATGATCACTTCCCGGTCGCATTCGGCGATACTGCCGCACATGCACTCACCGATCTTGACCCTTCTTTCGCAAAGGTCCTTCACTACCGGCTCGGAAATATTCCGAAAGGCGACGGGTATCATTTCCAGGGTCTCATCGTCGATAACATAGATGACACCTGCGTCCACGCCCATGAAGGAGATCACTTTTTCCAGCACTTCGTTCAGGATGGTCTTCAGGTCGAGCGATTTACCCACGGTCAGGGCGATCTCGTAGAGGATGGAAAGTTTCTTGTTTTGCCGTTCCAGGACATCCGGCATGGAGTGAGTTTCATTCATGGTGTTATAATAACTCTTTTTCACCTTCAATAACAAGAGGGGGGGCCGGATAGAGCGGAAGCCTTCCGTGGATAACTACCGCTTTTTGAGAGTGATCGATCGGGAATAGCTGAGAAGGGATATCGCTACTTCGCTGAAGAGACGCGGTTCTTTCCGTTCTGTTTCGATGCATACATGGCGTCATCCGCGCGCTTGATCAAAGCATCGACGCCGGTCTCGCCAGCCAGGGGTTCAGCAATGCCAATGCTCATGGACAGCCGAATCGGCTTCCCGTCGGGGAGATGCAGGTCCGTGTCGCGCATGATGGAAAGAAGCTTGCCAGCGAGATTTTCGGCGCCTTTGCGGGAGGTCTCGGGCAGGATGAGCATGAACTCGTCGCCGCCGTAGCGTCCCGCCATATCGGTCTTCCGCAGGATCGTCTTAAGGGTTGCCGAGATCGTCTGCAGCGCCCGGTCCCCGACATCATGCCCGTAGGCATCGTTGATTTCCTTGAAACTGTCGATATCGCAAAGGAGAACGGACAAGGGGGACATATACCGTTTCGCGCGGTCGACCTCATAGATGAGATTTTCGGTCAGCGCCCTGCGGTTCATAAGGCCGGTCAACCCGTCCGTTCTTGACAAACGCTCCAGGGTATCGATCAGGCGAAGTTTTTCCTCCTCCGATTTTTTGCGATCAGTGATGTCGCGGGTGTATTCAAGGACGTGGGTAACCTTGCCGTCCTCATCGAGGATGGGATAGGTGTAAATTTCGACCCAGGCCGTCGTGCCGTCGGCATGAGTGATGTTCTTTTCCTTGGCGCAGGGGTCCGCCGAATTGAAGGACGTGTCCACGATGCACCCCTCGCACACCTTGTCCCTGTTTTCCAGCGCTTCATGGCATTTCCTGCCGATCAGGTCATCGACGCGCTTTCCTTTCAGGTTCCCGTAGGCTTCATTGGCCCGGATGACCCTGAATTCATCGTCAATAATGCAGAAGGGGTCGCGGATGCTGTGAAACATCGTGTTCAGGAAACGTTCGGACCTGCGCAAACGTTCTTCACTCCGCTTGCGCCAGGTAATGTCGCGGATGACGCATACCCTGCCGCCGTCATCCAGCAGGGTTGTCGATGCTTCCTGGAAGTACGTGCTGCCGTTCTTCCTTTTTGCAATCAGTTCCCCGCGCCATCGGCCCATCTTTAACAGGGCGGGACCGCACACACTATCTATTCGTTCCAGAGCAGTCTCATCATAGGCGTTCTTGTAGGTTTTACCCGCAAGCTCCCCGGGGTCCGCGTAGCCGTTGATCGATGCGTAGGCCTGATTGACGTACACGTACTCACCATTCCGATTGTAAATGGCGATGCCGTCCATGGAGGACTCTATGGCCGCGGATTGTTTTTTGCGTTCCCCCTCGGTTTCGTTATGTTTCGCGAGAATGCGCGCGATCACAACGCCGAAAACAAGGAAACTCAAAGTCAGGGACATCCGGAGAATGGGCTCGTGGGTTGGTACATTCAGGAGGAGTTGAAGAAAAGGACCTTCGTGAGACACCTTGGAATCGTAGGCAGCGTTGAGGCACCAGGCCAAAACAACGACGACAGCCGTAGCGGCGAGGACCTTATGTTCTTCTTTTACTTTGATCATGGCAGCCGCTATGAACCCTCCATCCGCTTTAGACAGACACAGCCTTGGCTACAGATGAATATACAGAAAAGAAAATAGACAAAACAAGCAAAAAAAATCTCGACCAATCTTAGCCGGCTCGCGTCACCGCCGCCTTTTTCAGCGGTCCGGGGAGCCGGGCTGCCAGGCAAGCGAATGCACGAGACCTGATCTTCAGACGTTTGTTTTAATGCTGTCTTCCTGGATCCCCAGGACCTTGTCCACGATCTCGGCAAGCTCCCGGTCGTGGTCGTGATTGAGGGTAAAGACCCGGCACTGGACAACTCGCGCCGGAATATAGTCGAAGAAGTCCTTGAGCGGCTCTTTTTCGACTTTACGGGTGGAAGGATTGAATACGTAGATCTGGCGCTCGCCCATCATGAGCGGGTTGACCGGCCTCGGATCCTGGCTCGCCATATCCACGCGGAACGGCAGCTCTTTAAATTTGGACGGAAGGTTCCTTTTGATACGGCTCACTAATTCCCTGGCGTCGATGATCGTTTTTCCCTTTTCGATCTCCCGCATCGAGAGCGTCACGTCGTAGGCCATTTTCCATTTCACTTCACGGGCGAGGATGGCCGACCACTCCCTCCCGAGTTTGGCAATAGCAATGTTCTTGCTGCTCCCCCACTTCCGTACGGCCTCAAGCAGGGACCAGTCCGTCAGGTCGAGGTATTCATCGAGATTCTCGACGGGGTTGTAGGGGAACAATACCGCCATCGTGTCCTTGAAGAGCTCTTTCAGATGTTCGTCGATGGCGCGCGTGGTGCGATGATAATACACGTTCGTATACATATACAGCCGGGCGTTCAAGAACATGTTGAGCGCCGTAAGTCCCGATTTGTGGAGCGTGAGCCCTTTCTCGGTGAAGAACGTGTAGTACATAAGACGGTCGATGTCCACGGCGCCGATGGCCACGCCGCACATGAAGGCGTCGCGCATCACGTAGTCAAGGTTGTCCACCGTGTAAATGCCGGAAAGGAGCGGCTGGAGAAAGACGACCCAGCGCGGCTGCTTTGAAGAGGACGA